>CAYYFY010000095.1:0-7293 GCA_964471035.1 uncultured Eubacteriales bacterium | reverse complement strand
GCCGCCAAAAAGCCCGCCGCGAAAAAAACCGCGACGAAGGACGACGCAAAATCAGAATAATAGAGACTATCTTTCAAAAAACCGACAATACTGACATAGGACAATGTAACCACAACGAAAAACGCAAAGCGTTTTTTAAAGAGAACCGCTTGCGGTTCTCTACGTAGGTTCCTTAAAATCTAATGTCTAATATCTAACATCTAACATCTTTTTTAAGGGAGGTAACATCACCATAGCTCTTGTACCATACGTTATCGAACAAACCAACCGAGGCGAGCGTTCTTACGACATCTTTTCGCGCCTTCTCAACGACAGAATCATCGTGTTGTCCGACGAGGTCAACGACGTGACGGCAAGCCTTGTCGTCGCGCAGATGCTGTACCTTGAGGGGCAGGACCCCGAGAAAGACATCAGCCTGTACATCAACAGTCCCGGCGGTTCGGTGACCTCGGGGCTTGCTATCTATGATACGATGCAGTACATCAAGAGCGACGTGTCAACCATCTGTATCGGCATTGCCGCGAGCATGGGCGCGTTTCTGCTCTCCTCGGGCGCCAAGGGAAAACGCATCGCGCTTCCCAACGCCGAGGTGATGATCCATCAGCCGCTCGGCGGCGCGCAGGGCCAGGCGACCGACATCAAAATCGCCGCCGAGCACATCCTGCGCACCAGAGAACGTCTCAATAAAATTCTCGCCGAGAATACGGGAAAGCCTCTCGAGGTCATTGCCGCCGATACCGAAAGGGACAATTTCATGACCGCCGAGGAAGCGCGTGAGTACGGTCTGGTTGACAAAGTCCTGTATAAAAGATAATTTTTTCGGAGGATTCTTTTAGTGGCTAGAGAAGAAGAAAATAAAAATGTCCGCTGTTCGTTCTGCGGGAAGCCGCAGGATAAGGTGGAGAAGCTTATCGCCGGTCCCGGCGTCTTTATCTGCGACGAGTGTGTGGAGCTGTGTCTTGACATCATCGACGGCATCAAGCCGAAGAATCAGAAAAAGACGCAGGTGCAAAACGTTTATCTGCCCAAGCCCAAGGAGCTCAAGGAAGAGCTTGACGAATACGTCATCGCGCAGGAGAACGCTAAAAGAGTTCTCAGTGTATCGGTTTATAACCACTATAAGCGCGTCTATAAAAGCACCCCCGACAACGTCGAAATCCAGAAGAGCAACGTACTGCTTTTGGGTCCGACCGGCGTCGGCAAGACTATGCTCGCCTCGACTCTCGCCAAGATTTTAGACGTTCCGTTCGCCATCGCGGACGCTACCACGCTCACGGAGGCGGGTTATGTCGGCGAGGACGTGGAGAATATCTTGCTGCGGCTCATTCAGGCGGCCGATTACGATATTGAAAAGGCCGAGCGGGGCATCATCTATATCGACGAAATCGACAAAATAGCCAGAAAGTCCGAGAACCCCTCCATCACCCGCGACGTCAGCGGCGAGGGCGTACAGCAAGCGCTGTTAAAAATCGTCGAGGGCACCGTCGCCAATGTTCCGCCGCAGGGCGGGCGCAAGCATCCGCAGCAGGAGTTTGTTCAGATCAACACCTCAAAAATCCTGTTTATCTGCGGCGGCGCTTTTGACGGCATTGAGAAAATCATCGAGAACCGCTTGGGCAAATCCGTCTTAGGCTTCGGCAGCGAGGTCAAAAGCCGCAGTGAGCTTCAAAAGATGGACCTGCTCGCGAAAATCGTCCCGCAGGACCTTGTCAAGTACGGTCTGATTCCCGAACTCGTCGGGCGTATTCCCGTCATTACAGGACTGCAGAGCCTCGATGAGGAAGCGTTGATTAAAATCATCACCGAACCGAAAAACGCCATACTCAAGCAGTATGTCAGCCTGTTTAAAATGGACGACGTCGAGCTTGATTTTGAAATGGACGCCATACGGCGCGTCGCGGAGCTCACCGTCGAGAAAAACACCGGCGCGCGCGGTCTGCGCTCGATTATGGAGAATATGCTCATTCCCATCATGTATGAGATTCCCTCCGACTATACCATCGAGAAGGTGACCGTCACAAGAGAATATGTAGACGGCGCGGGCACGCCCGTCTATGTGAGAAATCCGCAGCGAAAACCGTTGAGCAGCGGCGGCACTACGGAGCTTATCCGAAAAAACTCCGATAAGGCAAAGCCCGCTTAAAGGCGACTCTTTGTCGCCTTAAACGGTACCGCGTTTTCTGTGAAAGGATATTCCCTATGCTCAAACAGGAACCGATAACCGCCGCGCTGCCCGTCGTGGCCATGCGCGGCGTCGTTATATTCCCCGGCATGACGCTCCATTTCGACGTGGGGCGTAAAAAGTCTATCGCGGCGCTGAAAAGCGCCTTGTCCGGCAACCGTGAAATCTTTTTAGCGGCGCAGAAGGATCTGTCCGACGAGGAACCGCAGATGCAAAATCTGTACGCGGTCGGCGTCGTCTCCGAGGTGCGCCATATGATGCGCCTGCCCAATTCCAATAATGTCCGCGTCGTCGTCGAGGGCAAGTACCGCGCGGCGCTTGTGGAACCGCTCGACAACGCGCAGTACCTTTCCGCCGTCGTGCGCGAAAGGCCGCAAAGGGTCATTCGCCGCGCGCAGCGCGACTATGAGGTGGCGCTTGCGCGCAGTATCAAGGAGCTGTTCGACGCCTACGCGGCTGTTTCGTTTCGCTTGCCGCCGGATATGGCGATTGCCGTCATGTCCGAAAAGCGGGCATCCGTATTGACCGATTACATAGCCGGCAATATGCCGCTGTCCGTCGAGGACAAGCAGGCGCTGCTGAATGAAACCGATCCGCTGAAGCGCGGCGAGGCGCTCTGCGCGCTGCTCGCGCGCGAGACGGAGCTTTTGGAGCTTGAGAGCGACATCCAGATAAGAGTACAGGAGAGCATCGACAAAAACCAGCGCGAATACTATCTGCGTGAGCAGCTCAAGGTGATTTCCTCCGAGCTCAGCGAGGACGATTCGCCGCTGTACGAGGCGGAGAAATATCGCGAGAAAATCGCGGGGCTCGCGATGCCCGACAGCTCTAAAGAGATTCTGTACGCCGAATGCGACCGTCTTCTAAAGGCTGCGCGCGGCACGCCCGACTCGTCGGTCATCCGCGCCTACCTTGACAGGTGCGTCGCCCTTCCCTGGGGCAAGCGCACCAAGGACCGGCTCGACATCGTCCGCGCCCGTAAGATTCTCGACCGCGACCATTACGGTCTTTCGGAGGTCAAGGACAGGATCATTGAACTCATCAGCGTGCGTCGGCTCGTGCCGGATATGAAAGCGCAGATCATCTGCCTTGTCGGACCGCCCGGCGTGGGCAAGACCTCGGTAGCCCGCTCGCTGGCGGAGGCGCTGGGACGCCGCTATGTCCGCGTATCCTTGGGCGGCGTCAGCGACGAAGCCGAGATTCGCGGCCATCGCAAGACTTATATCGGCTCGATGCCCGGACGGATCATCACCGCTCTTGAAAAGGCGAAGTCCGAAAACCCGCTGATGCTCCTCGACGAGATCGACAAGCTCGGCAGGGACTATAAGGGAGACCCCGGCGCGGCGCTTCTCGAGGTGCTTGACGGCGAACAGAACTTCGCGTTCTGCGACCACTACATAGAAATCCCGTTTGACTTAAGCCGTGTGCTCTTCGTCACGACGGCAAACGACCTCTCCGACGTTCCCGCGCCGCTTGTTGACCGTATGGAGGTCATCGAGCTGTACAGCTACACCGCCGAGGAAAAATTTCATATCGCCAAGGAACATCTGCTGCCTAAGCAGATGAAGCTTCACGGTATGAGTAAAAAAATGCTCCGTGTGACCGACGAGGCTATTAAGAAGATTATCGAGGGCTACACGCGCGAGGCGGGGGTACGCACTTTAGAGCGCACGTTGGCCGCGGTCTGCCGCAAAGTCGCCGCGCAGTTTGCGGGAGGGACCCAGGGTAAAATCATCGTTGACGAAAAGGGCCTGCACGACTGCCTCGGCGCGGTCAAATATAAAAAGGATGTATATGGCACGCAGCCGATGCTCGGAGCGGCCAACGGCCTTGCCTGGACGAGGGTCGGCGGCGAAATGATGCAGATTGAGGCGGTCGTGCTTGAGGGCACGGGCAAGCTTGAGCTCACCGGTTCGCTGGGCGACGTCATGAAGGAATCCGCCAAAGCCGCCGTCAGTTATATCCGCGCAAACGCCGACACTCTCGGCGTGGACGGCGAGTTTTACAAAAATAAGGACATTCATATTCACGCTCCCGAGGGCGCCGTTCCGAAGGACGGTCCGTCCGCGGGTGTCACGATGACGACCGCGCTCGTATCGGCGTTGTCGGGACGCACGGTACGTCCCGATGTGGCGATGACCGGCGAGATCACGCTGCGCGGCGCGGTACTGCCCATCGGAGGGCTCAAAGAAAAGACAATGGCCGCCTATAAGGCGGGTATGCGTACCGTCGTCATCCCGAAGGACAACGAGTCTGATTTAGAGAAGGTTGACGGCGTTGTACGCTCCGCCATCCGCTTTTTACCGGTCGGGACTCTCGGCGAGGTACTCGGCGCCGCTCTGACGCCGCAAAGAGATGAATCAGGGGACGACGCGCTGCCGGTCGTGTCGGCGGCTGATAACAAGACGGTAGGGAAATATGTTATTTAATCAATTTGACTTTTTAGCGTCTTACGGGACGTTCGGGCAGCTGCCGCCGTCGGAATTTCCGGAAGTAGCGTTTGCCGGTCGCTCCAACGTCGGCAAATCGTCGATGCTCAATACGCTGATGACGCGGAAATCTTTAGCGCGCGTCAGCTCGACGCCGGGCAAGACTATAACGATCAACTTCTACGGCGCGCCGGGGGTGCGCTTCGCGGATTTGCCGGGCTACGGCTACGCCAAGGTTGCCCACGATGAAAAACGCCGCTGGGCGCAGATGCTCGAAGGGTATTTCGCCTCACAGCGAGACATCCGCCTTGTGGTGCTGCTGCTCGATATGCGCCATGAACCGACAGCCGACGACCGCGATATGCTGTATTACCTCAAGGAGAGCGGAAAACCGTTCTGTACGGCGCTGACAAAGTCAGATAAGCTGAAAAAAACCGAGTACGCAAAGCGCTTAGAAGCGTATGAAACCATATTGGCGGCATACGCGCCGATCGCCATCATACCGTTCTCATCGCAGACGGGAGAGGGAGCGGACAAAGTCAGGCGGTTGATTGAAAAAGCGGTGGAGTAATTTAGAAATTAGGAATTAGGAATTAGGAGTGTTGGGAGGGCTTCGCCCTCACCCGATTATAATTTGACGTAAAAAATTGGGGTGCGGAAAAAACCGCAAGCGGTTCTTGTTATTATAATGGGCGCGGGCGCAGCCCGCCCGAAATTCCTCATTCCTCATTCCTCATTAATACTCGTTTTCCATTGAATAAGGAGTGATAGTATGTATACATCCGACTGCATCGGCATCAACACCTCCGGTCATCTGACCGTCGGCGGCGCCGACGCTGTGGCGTTGGCGGAGGAGTTCGGCACGCCGCTCATTGTCTACGATAAGGATAAAATCCGCGAAAACTGTCGGAAATTCGTCTCCTCGATGAAGGCGTATTACGGTCACGGACTCGTGCTCTACGCCGGTAAAGCGTTTTCCTGCAAGGAGATGTGCCGCGTTATCGCCGAGGAGGATCTGGGGCTCGACATTGTCTCGGGCGGGGAGTTGTTTACCGCTCAAACGGTCGGTTTTCCGATGGAGAAGGTCTGCTTTCACGGCAACAACAAGACGGACAGCGAGATTGCCATGGCGCTGAAGGCGGGCGTCGGGCGCTTTGTCGTTGATAATATAGAGGAGCTGCACCGGCTCAACAAATACGCCGCCGAGGCGGGTGTAAAGCAGCGCGTGCTGCTGCGTATCAAACCAGGTATCGACGCGCATACCCACAGCTTTATCAAAACCGGACAGATCGACAGCAAATTCGGCTTTGCTTTAGAGACGGGCGAGGCGATGGACGCCGTGAAAGAATGCCTTTCCTTTGAATGCCTCGAGCTGTGCGGTCTGCACTGTCACATCGGTTCGCAGATATTTGAGTTCAACCCCTTCAAGCTTGCCGCCAAGGTCATGCTGAAATTTATGGCGGAGATCCGCGATGCGCTCGGCGTTGTGCTCAATGAGCTCAACCTAGGCGGGGGATTCGGCATTATGTATTCCGAATCCGACAGTCCGGAGGAGTTTTCAGAGTATATGCGCGCGGTCGCCGAGACACTCAAGGAAAAGGCGGAGCAGCTCGATTTTCCCGTTCCGTTCGTGTATATCGAGCCGGGACGTTCTATCGTGGGCGCCGAGTGCGTGACGCTCTATACGGTCGGCTCGGTCAAGACTATTCCCGACATCCGCACCTATGTTTCCGTCGACGGCGGCATGGGCGACAATCCGCGTTACATATTGTATCAGTCGCCGTATGAGATTGTCTGCGCCAATAAAGCCCGGGTGCCGCGCACGCGTACCGTGACCGTTGCCGGACGCTTCTGCGAGAGCGGCGACCTCATTCAGGAGCATACGCGCCTGCAGGAGGTTGAGGCGGGCGATATACTGGCGGTGCTCTCCACGGGCGCTTACAATTACGCGATGGCCTCCAATTACAACCGTTGCCCGCGTCCGGCGGTCGTCATGGTCGAGGGCGGCAAGGCAAAGCTTATTATCAAACGCGAAAGCTATGAAAACTTAATCGAAAACGACTTGTAAAAGACTTATAAAAAAAGACCGCGCGGGCAAATTAACATCCCCGCGCGGCCGAAAAAAGCCGTGGCAAACGCAGACCGCTTTTTTCGATTCCGAAAAACTATCTCAATCAAACCGAACTATCTCAGGACCAACCGGAAAATAAATTTCGGGCTGAAACCCGAAATTTATTTCAGACGTTGACCGAAATTTGTTTCGGATTTGAGACGGCTATTTGCCGTCTGATAGTATAATCCCCGCAATAATGCGGATAATTCATACAAATATCAGACAATTCAGGAAAAAAACTTAAAATTAGGACTTGCTTTTTACGATTTGGTGTGATACTATAATCGGGCGTTACTACGAACCGGAGGGACTAAACATTATGCAAATGACATGGGTACAGATGCTGTTCGGCATTTTCATCGTCTTATCGTCTTTGGCGATTATCGTTGTCGTCATTCTTCAGGAGGGCCGTCAGGCCGGTCTGTCCGGCGCCATTGCCGGCGGCGCCGATACGTTTTTCGGCAAGCATAAGGGACGTACCATTGAGAAAAAGCTGGAGAAAGCGACAAAATATATCGCGATATTCTTCTTTATCGTTTCTCTTACGGCTTTCTTGCTCTTTCTTTTCA
>CAYYFY010000094.1:0-7310 GCA_964471035.1 uncultured Eubacteriales bacterium | reverse complement strand
ACCGGGGTTTTCAACCTCCAATCGGTCTGAAAAAAACAGTATACGAATCGGGGAACTCTCGGTATGGATACTGTAATCACGATGAATCAGCGCGTTTAATATGATTTCACGGATTGCCTTCAGCGGGTATTCCGTTTTGTCTGCCCGTTTTCCTTTTTCATCAATAATTGTTCTAACCTTGATGTTGCGATGAACAAATGCTATTGCATTTTCCAATAATTCAGGGATAGTGCCCTCAATACGTTTGTTGTCAATAAAGCGCGCACCGTCCTGCGCGACATTTCCCATCGTGTATCCCGGGACCACCACGGCGGTAATATCAAAGCCGGGGAAATTGGCCTGCGGATATAATCCAAACAGCATAAGTCCCGCAAGCGTGGGTTGCCCGTCTTTGAATAAGCCGTAAAGAATCAGCGCGTCCTCATCGGATAGATTAGAAAAATTCGGTTTTTCAACACGGAGTTTTGATAAAAATAACTGTACCTGCGCGTTGTTCAGATTAGCGCCGATACCCTCGGGGACACCCCTCAACTCATCTTGTATTTTACGTCTGAAAACCTCATAACTGTAAATTTCGTACTCCGTCATCGGTTGGTCGGATTCGCCTACGCGAACGAACGAACCGCGCATTTTTCCCGCGCCGCGATAATAACAGGGTTTTTTATAAATATCGCATTCGGAGATTTCCGCGCTGATGACTGTTTTACCGCCTATCTGCGCCACGGTAAACAATGGACGAACAACCGGTTCCATCTGCTTTGACTGCTCCGTTACTTTAATTTGTAAATCCTGCGGATCATAGACACCGCAAATATCGTAACCATTATCTTGGTCTACGCCGAAAATGATAACACCGCCGCCCGCTTGATTGGAAAATGACGAGAGCGTATCATACAGGCGTTGGGGTGTTCCTCCCATCGCCTTTTTAAGTTCAACAGTATTCAACTCACAACGAAGATTGATAACATCGTCAATCAACTGTTTCAGTTCATCCGCAAGCATCGCAAAATCCCCTTTGTTTCAATTACATCAATAGTATACTGCGAAATAACTCAAACATCAATACAAATAACTCAAATAATTCAGATAATCATTTTAGTTATTAAACGCATATTTCATTTAACTACTTTGTCTGTCCGTTCTATTTTGGGACAAGCAAGAATAAAATGAAGCATGAAGAATTACAAAGAAGCGGTGGCGCTGCTGCCGCAGGATTTACGCGCCGCGCTCCTTTCTGTCGGGGAGGAGACGATGGCGAAAATAAGCGAGATACGCCTGTACGCGCAGCGTCCCGTTGCTTTCGGAATCGACGGCGAACTGAAGTATTTATGCGCCGGAGGGCGTCTGTCGTCGTTTCCTAAGGGCGGATTTACGGTGTCGGCGGGGAAGCTTGACGAGTGCGTGGCGGCGCTGTGCCGGTACTCGGTACACGCGTATGCCGAATCCCTTTGCCGCGGCTATGTGACGCTCCCGGGCGGCCACAGGGCGGGGGTGTGCGGTATGGCGAGCGTCAAGGACGGGGAGATCGCGGCTGTAAGGCGGTTCACCTCGGTCAATATTCGGGTCGCCAGAGATTTTTTAGGCTGCTGCGGCGAGCTTGTAGCACGGCTTTCCGGCTGCGACAGCTTTCTGATTATCGGCGCGCCGATGACCGGCAAAACGACGCTGCTGCGCGATGTCTGTCGGTATTTTTCCGGACTGCCGAAAAAGGTAGCCGTTGTCGACGAACGAGATGAGCTTGCCGGAAACGGGTCGCCAAATGGCGGGCGCGACCTCGGAGCAAATACCGATGTACTGTCGCTCTACCCCAAGGGCGCCGGAATCGAGATTGCCCTGCGCTGTCTGTCGCCGGATATTATTGTCCTCGATGAAATCGGAGGGCTGACCGAAACGAAGCGCATCTTAGAGGGGGTCAACTCCGGCGTCAGCTTCATCGCAACCGCCCATGCCTACTCGGTCGAGGAAGCGCTGTCGCGTCCGCAGATACGGCTGCTCATAGAGAGCGGCGCGTTCAAGAAAGCGGTTGTACTGGCGTCGAGGGCTGAGCCGGGTAAAATTAAGGACATCTATGACTGCGGCGCGCTGATTAAGGAGAAAATGCCGTGAAATACGCCGCTATACTCTGTTTTGCCTGTATCCCGCTTTTGTGGTCGCGCCGACGAACGGCAAGGCTTAAAGGACGCGCGGCGGTACTCTCCGAAATATGCGCGATGCTCGCGGGCTTTCAGATGCGCCTGGAATTTGACAATCCGACGACCGCCGAGCTAATCGAGGGCGCCTGCAAAGACAACGCGCTGCCGCGTCTGAAATTCTTGCGGGAGTGCTTAGCGATACTCCGGAGTGAGGCAGGGGTGTTTTCAGAGGTCTGGGAAAGCGCGGCGTTGCGGGATAAGCCGCTTACCGCCTGCCTGACAAAAGAAGACACCGGCGCGCTGCTCGCGTTCGGAGCGGCTTTAGGGACGACGGATACAGGCGGACAGCTGTTGCTCTGCCGGCGGTTTATGGCGGAGTTCGGCGAAAAACGCGCGGCAGCCGAGGAGGAGAGCGCCAGACTCACGAAAATTTACACGAGTCTCGGCATAACGGGAGCGCTTGCCGTTGTCATATTACTTATCTGACGGGGAGACGGCCATGGGAATTGATTTTGTTATCAAGGTAGCTGTTATCGGCATCATCGTAGGGCTCTTAAACCAGCTTTTAGCAAAAGCGGGCAAGGAGGAATATACGACGGTGACGACCATCGCCGGTCTGATTCTCGTCGTCGCCATGCTGCTGCCAAAGCTCGACGAGCTGATTTCTCAGTTGACAGGGATGTTCGGCTTATGAAACTGGAGATCACGCAGCTTCTGGGCGTGGCGCTGCTCGGGGCGGCGGCGCTGCTGCCGCTGAAAAAAAACGCGCCGGAGTTTTCCTTCCTGGGTGAAGCGGCGCTGCTCTGTGTGCTGTTTGTTTTCGCAACCGGATATTTCGCTGACGTCGCAGAAGCCATAAGAGAGGTTTCCTCGTTCGAGGGCTCGGGGCTGCGTTATGCCGGACTCCTCTTAAAGGCGGCGGGCGTGACGATTGCCGGCTCGCTGGCATCGGATATGTGCCGCGACAGCGGCGAGACGGCGCCCGCCAACTTCATCGACCTGGTTGTCAGGGTTATCGTCCTTTCGCTGGCGCTGCCGGTCATAAGAGCTTTGCTGGAGCTGTCGCTCCAATTATTGAAATGACGGGATAAAGAAAATGAAAAACGGTAAAAGGACCGGACGAATACTCCTTGCCGCGCTGATTATCAGCGTACTGCTGGCGGTGCCTGCCGCTGCGGCGGGGAATATCGACAGCTATCGGGACAAGACAAACTACGAGGAGCTGTATGAGGCGCTCGACGACGATACCAGAGAGCTGCTTGAGGAATTCGGCGTCGACGGCGTTGACATCAACGCGCTGTTCGACATCGGCTTTGACCGGCTTATCGGCTCGTTTTTTGACCTTTTGACCGGTTCGCTGAAAGGAAAAATGACCGTATTTCTATCGGTCGCCGGCGTATTGCTCTTGTCGTCCGTCGCCGCGTCGGTCTGCGGCGAGGAGTATAAAGAGGGCGCCGCGCTCATTGGCTACGGCGTGACCGCGCTTTGCGCCGGAATCCCGTTTCTTTCGCTGCTGTCGGCGGTAAAAAGCGTTTTCGTTTCGGCGCTCACCTTTATGAAGGCGTTCATTCCCGTCTACGCCGCCGTCATCGCCGCGGCGGGGAAACCGGCGACGGCGCTGTCGTTCAACACCGCGGTATTGGCGCTCGGCGAGTTCATCGTCTGGTTTGTCGGCAGCGTCTACGCGCCGTTTACGGGTCTGATGTGTTGTCTGGCGTTTACCGGCGGCATCTCCGATTTTCTCGACGCCGAACACATCATCGGCGGCATACGGCGGGGAATCACCTTTATTTTAGGACTGGCGGCTTCGCTGTTTTCCGGACTGCTCACCATTAAAAGCGTGCTGGCAGGCAGTACCGACACCTTGAGCGCCAAGGGCGTGCGGTTTCTTATAGGGTCGAGCGTGCCAATAGTCGGCGGGGCAGTAAGCGAGGCGTATGCCTCGGTAGCGGCGGGACTGGTGCTCGTCAAAAACACGGTCGGCGTATTCGGAATCGTCGCGCTCGGGGCGCTGTTTCTGCCGACCGTCGTCGAAATCGCCGCGTGGCTGCTTCTGCTCAATGTCAGCGCCATACTGGCAAAGACCCTCGGCTGCGAGCGCGAAAGCGCGCTGCTCAGAGGGATGAGCGCGTGCGGCTCCCTGCTGTTTGCCGGCACTATACTGACTCTCGCGGTGCTCATCGTCTCCTGCGGCGTCGTTCTGAAGGTGAGTTAACATGGAGGCATTGAAAACAGCCATCGTCAATATGGCGGTATGTTCGATAGTCTGCGCCGCGGTGTTCGCCCTCGTGCCGAAATCCGGCGGCAAGCGCGCCGTACGCGTCCTCGCGGCGCTGACTATGATCACGGTCATCGTGACGCCGTTCGCCTCACAAGATTTCAGCGGTGAGCTATCGGATTACTACGTAAAAAGCGACACAGACAGTTACTATGAAGCGCAGCGCGCGCTGAATATGCAGTTGCTTTCGGAATATCAAAGGACAATCGGGCAGCTCGCGGGAGAGGCGCTCAAAAACTGCGGCGTCGCCGATTTTAGGGTGAAGGCCGAGGCTAAGGGATACGGCGAATACGGTATTAACGTCACAGGGGTGCGCATATATTGTAAGGACGAGTATAGGGAGCGGGAAGAGGAAATCAAAAACGCGGTTTTAAAAGCCATTGAAATTGTTCCGGAGATCGTCTTTGAAGGGAATTAGAGTATGTTAATAAAATGGATAACGAAAATCAGGCAGGATAAAAAGCTCATGCTTATTGTCCTGCTGGCCGCCGCGGGCGGATTGCTTTTGGTTTTAAGCGCGTGGATACCCTCCGGCAAACAGGAAGAGGAGAAACAGCAAGCCGCCGACAGCGATCCGTATCTTTCCGCGTACCGCGAGGCGCTCGAGGAGAGCTTAAAAAAGACTGTTTCGAGTATCGACGGGGCGGGGACGTGCACGGTCATGGTGACGCTCGACTGCGCCATAGAGAACGTATACGCGCAGAATATGAACACCGAGAACGACGCCGCCGAAGGGGAGTCCTCCTATGCGGGGACCGGCGAGTACGTCATCTTAAAGACTGGCTCGAGCACCGAGGAGGGACTGCTGCTGACGGTTTTAGAGCCGAAGGTGCGCGGGGTGGCAATAATCTGTGCGGGCGGGGACTCGTTCATCGTCAAACAGGCAATTACGGAGACCGTGACGGCTCTGTTTTCTATAAGGAGCAATCAGGTATCCGTTGCAAAAATGAAAACCGACAGGGAGGAATTATCTTGAATCTACTGGTAAAAAGAAGACAGCTCATTATGGCGGCGCTTGTCGTCGTGCTCGGGGCGGCGGTATTCGTCAACTGGTACTATACGCAACCGAAGGCATCCGACAGCGGTATGACGACTTCCGATTATGTTCAGAACCTCGGCGAGGCGCAGCTGGTGGGCGGTACCTCAAAGGCCGGTAAAAACGCCGGCGAATACTTCGCGCAGATAAAGCTCAACCGTCAGAATGCCCATGAGGACGCCATGGACAATATCAACGCCGTTCTCGACGGCGCGGCGGTCGATTCCCCGCTGGCGGAGAACGTCGCACAGTCGCTCGACGAGCTCAACGCCTCCATTGAGCTGGAGTCGTCGGTAGAGACGCTCGTCTCGGCGAAGCTCGGCTGCGACTGCGTAGCTGTCTGCGGCGAAGGGACTATGCAGGTTGTGGTGGAAAAGGGCATCCTGTCAGACGCCGCGGCGCTGCAAATACGCGACATCGTCCTTCAGAACAGTAAAATACCCGCCGACAAGATCACCATTGTCGAGGCGGGCTGACAATCCGCTGAAAAACTGACGAAGGGCTGCTCTGCGCAGCCCTTCGTCAGTTTTTTGTTATCCTTGTTTTTTAGTCAGTTCCAGCGTGTCGCGGGCTATGACCAGCTCCTCGTTGGTCGGGATGACAAAAACCCTGACGGCAGAGCCCTCTTTGGTCAGCTCGCCTTCGACGCCGCCGCGGCAGCGGGCGTTGGCGTTGTCATCAAACCGGATGCCTAAGAAGGAGAGGTTCTCGCAGATGTCCTTGCGGTAATCGACTGTGTTTTCGCCGATACCGCCTGTGAATACAATCGCGTCCACACCGTCGAGAGCGGCGACATAGGAGCCGATGGTCTTGCGTATCTGGTATTTCTGTATTTTACGCGCGAGAGCAGCCCTTTTGTTGCCCTGCTCGGCGGCGGCTTTGACGTCGCGGTCGTCGAAGGAGACACCGCTGACGCCTAAGACACCCGACTTTTTATTGAGAATGTCGTCGGTCTGCGCGGGAGTCCAGCCTTCTTTCTGCTGGAGAAAGGTGACGACGGAAGGATCGATGGCGCCGCAGCGCGTACCCATGGCAAAGCCGTCTAGCGGAGTCAGCCCCATACTCGTATCGATGACCTTGCCGTCGAGTATAGCGGAGATGGAACAGCCGTTTCCGAGGTGACAGGTGATAATCTTAGAGCGGCTCTTGCCAAGCAATTCAATGGCGCGCGCGCTGACAAACCGGTGGGAGGTGCCGTGGAAGCCGTAGCGGCGGATATCGTGTTTCTCCGTATATTCATAGGGAATGGGGAATACATACGCTTCCTCCGGCATGGTGCTGTGGAACGCGTTATCGAATACGACGACCTGCGGAAACGCTTTTCCGAAGAGCTCCGTACAGGCGTTGATGCCCTGAACATTCGCCGGGTTGTGGAGCGGAGCGAGTACCGACAGCTCCTCAATAGCCTTGACGACAGCGTCGTCGACGAGAACGCTCTGGCAAAAACGGGCTCCGCCCTGTACGACGCGGTGTCCGACCGCGCCGATTTCGGAAAATGAATCAATGATTTTACAATCGCCCGCGGTCAGTGAGCGCTCAACGACCTTGAAAGCGTCGATATGGTTGTCCATCGTCACGTCGTATTCAAATTTCCTGCCGTCGCAGACCGATCCCTTGACGTGGCCGTCCAGTCCGATGCGCTCGCAGACGCCTTTGGCGAGAATGGTCTGCTTGTCCATATCAAAAAGCTGGTATTTGAGCGACGAGCTGCCCGCGTTGATAACGAGAATTTTCAAAATTAACCCTCCAAAATAGATGACATCCGTAAAAACAACTTTATGATTATACCATTTGTTATTTTTATTGCAAGCATTTTACGGTATTTTGTCGAAAAATCTTTCGATTGTTTTCGATAATTCGCAGT
>CAYYFY010000093.1:0-7357 GCA_964471035.1 uncultured Eubacteriales bacterium | reverse complement strand
ACTCCGAGCTATGCTCGGAATATCACTTTTGCCCACAGGCAAAAATATCACTCCGAGCTATGCTCGGAATATCACTTTTGCCCACAGGCAAAAATATCACTCCGTACTCAATTCGTTTTTCACCACATCTTCGTATACGCATATACTATAATCGGAGGTGTTATTCATGTCCGAACTGCTGTGCTTTGTCTTATCGTTGATAGGGATCGTCGCCCTTTTATATTTTCTTTTGTTTAAGCTGCTCATGTGGGGGGAAAAAGGCGGGATGCTTGTAGTACCGCTGTATCCGTCCGAGCGTGAGCCGGGAACGCGGATACGGAATCTGATAAAGGTTCTCGAGCTGACGGGTTTTGACAGGGTCGTGACGCTGATAATCGTCGGTCACGGCGCGCCGGAAAGCGTGCTCGGCTGCCTGAAGGAAGCTTTTAAAAACGACGAGCGCGTGTTCATCTGCGACGCCTTAGAGATGGGGGGCGTCGTCGAGGCGCTGGGCAGACGGCATGAGTAAGCCGCGGCGTTGCTTTTAAGTCATCGCCGCGGGGAGGATATACCGCGAGACGTTCCATTTGACGACGGAGGAAAAGTTCTTGAAATCATTGTTGGTTGTCGGTGATGTCGTATAGTTGTAGTGGACCAGCTCGATGCAGAGTCCGGGTTTGTTATATAGGTGACGGAACCAGTTTTCAAAGCCGCCGCCGTAGGAGGTCGAATCAGCCGTCGGCGGGGGCAGATAAAAACCGGTGACGTTCGTGATTTTTTTAGCGAATGTCTTATATGTATCGTTGTATGTCGTTCTATAGGTATCGCCCCAGAAGACGCACTCGCCGGTGATGTGGAACGACAGCACGAAGTCAAAGCGATATTTTTTACACAGAGATATGAGCGCCTTCGTCTCCGGCTCACTGCCGGCTGTTTTTCCTTTATAGAACGCGTTGGCGGGGGCTTTGGTACCGTTATTCAGTTGGCTCCACCCCAGCGGAAAGTTCCTGTTCAGGTCAACGCCTCTGGCGTTGGCTTTGTAGTTTGACCGTGAAAACTTGGGGATGGTCACCGTGGGGCTTTTGCCGTTTGCCACGATTTCCAGCCCGTCCGGATTGGCGTTCGGGACGATAAAGACAGTATATTTCATCAACAACGCCTTCATGTCGTAATTGCCGTACTTGCCGCTTTCACTCATAAAGGCATTGCAGTATTCCGCGGCGCAGAGCATGATGTATTTACTGGTGATATGCTCGCGCGCGTGCAGCGAGGCGACGACAAGGACGTTTTTAGTACCCTTGCCGAGCTTGAAATAAGGGATTTTCCTGCCCGCCGCCGAGTTGCCGATCGTACCCGTTTTTATCAGGGAGGGATATGCTTTTTGCAGCTTCGTCAGGTCGGCGGTAAGAGTAGAATAGGTGTAGCGCTTTGAAACGTCGATGATCTTACCGGCAGACGCCGTAAAAGGAACCGCCGCGGCGGCGACCGCGGTGACGGGGGTTCCGGCGGGATGAGGCGACAAAAGAGACGACAGACCGCAAAGGACGAGCACGGCGGCGGTAAAAACACGCAGCGCTGCTCTGGGTATGGATTTTTTTTGAGGTTCCGGATTCATAGTATCACTCCGAAAAGTCTTGAGGCGTTTTGGGCGGTTGTTTTTAGTATATCGTCGGCTGTGGTTCCTCTGATGTCCGCGAGCCGTTCGGCTGTAAAGGTTATCAGCGAGGAGTCACAGCGCTTCCCGCGAAACGGGACGGGGGACATATACGGGCAGTCGGTTTCAACAAGCAGGCGGTCGGCGGGGACATAGGCGGCTACCTCGACGGGTTTTATCGCATTATTAAAGGTCACCGCGCCGCCGAGCCCGATATGCAAGCCCAACTCAAGTACCTGACGCGCGGTCTCGACGCTGCCGGAAAAACAGTGGACAACGCCCTTCGGGCGGTATTCCCCTAGAATCTCCAGCGTGTCGGCGTGCGCTTCGCGGTCGTGGATAATCACAGGCAAATCCAGTTCGAGCGCCAGCGCGAGCTGCTCACGCATCACTTGCTTTTGGATGGAGCGCGGAGCGAGATCGTAATGGTAGTCAAGACCGATTTCGCCGACGGCGACCGCCTTTTTGTCGCTTAAAAGCGACCGTAAAGCGGAAAGGTAAGCGATTTTTACTTGTGCCGCCTCGTGCGGGTGGACCCCGACGGCGGCGTATATGTACGGGTATCGGCACGCGAGGTCTAAAGCGTTCGTAGAGTCTGTTATATCCGTACCGCAGGTGAGCGCGGCGGCAACGCCTTTTGCGGGAAGGGCGTCGAGCAGCGCGCCGCGGTCGGCGTCGAACGCGCTGTCGGTATAGTGGGCATGCGAATCAAATATGCCGTTCATCAGCGGATACGCGCCCCTTCGGGCAGATCGTCGACGAAGAGCACGCGTACGTCGTCCTCGGCGCAGTCGGCGGCTAAAATCATGCCGTTGCTCTCGATGCCGCAGAGCGTAGCGGGCTCTAAGTTTGAAACCAGAATAATCTTTTTGCCGACCAGCTGTTCGGGGCTGTACCAGGGGGCGATGCCCGACGCCACGGTGCGCGGCGTACCCGAGCCGTCGCTGAGAGTCAGCTCCAAAAGCTTTTTACTGCGCTTTACGGGCTTGCAGTCAAGAATTTTCGCAACCTTCAGCGAGACCTTCATAAAGTCCTCGATACCGATACGCGCGACGCCCTCGGGCGCGCCGGTTTCGGTTTCTTTTTCGGTCAGCGTCTTTTCGATTTCCTCCATGGCTTTGACAGGGTCAAGGCGATTGAAAAGCGGCGCGGCTTCGCCGACGCGGGCATCGGGCTTCATGCCGTCAAATGCCGATAATGAATCAAATGTATCGGCTGCGCTGCCGATCTGCGCCAATATTTTTACACCTGTATCGGGCAAAAACGGACGGACAAGCACCGCCAGAAAGCGGATGCTCTCAAGCAGATTATAGAGCACCGTGCCCAAACGCGCCTTTTTATTTTCGTCCTTAGCCAGCGCCCACGGCATGGTTTCGTCGATATACTTGTTGCTGCGCTTTGCCAGCGCGAAAATCTCCGCGAGCGCGTCGCTGATGTGGAAGGTGTCCATCAATGAACAGACATTCGGCAGAATGCCGAGGGCGAGCCCCTTCAGCTCATCGTCGAGCGGCTCGGAACAGTCGGGGGAGGGCACGACGCCGTTGAAATATTTGTGAACCATGGCGACGGTGCGGTTGACAAGGTTGCCGAGCGTATTGGCCAGATCGGAGTTGTAGCGTTCGATTATTGTTTCATACGTCAAAGAGCCGTCGGCGGCGTATGGCATTTCGGAGAGCAGGTAGTAGCGCACCGCGTCGACGCCGAAAAAGGCGACGAGGTCGTCAGCGTAGATGACGTTGCCCTTGGATTTGCTCATCTTATCGCTGCCCATGAGCAGCCACGGGTGACCGAACACCTGCTTTGGGAGCGGCTCGCCGAGCGCCATCAAGATGATCGGCCAGTAAATCGTGTGAAAACGCAGGATGTCCTTGCCGATGATGTGGACGTCAGCCGGCCAGTATTTACGGTACAAATCGCTGTTCTCACCGGCATCAAAGCCCAAAGCGGTGATATAGTTCGACAGCGCGTCCACCCAGACATAGATGACATGGTCGGGATCGAACGTGACGGGGATGCCCCACCTGAACGAGGTGCGCGATACGCACAGGTCCTGCAGTCCGGGTTTTATGAAGTTGTTGAGCATCTCCTTTTTACGGCTCTCGGGAAAGATGAAGTCGGGGTTGTTCTCGATGTGCTCCTCTAAGCGTTTCTGATACTTACTGAGCTTTAAAAAGTACGCTTCCTCCTTGGCGGGGCGCACCTCGCTGCCGCACTCGGGGCATTTGCCGTCGTTAAGCTGCGACGGGGTATAGAAGCTCTCGCACGGCAGGCAGTACATACCCTCATATTCGCTCTTATAAATATCTCCTTGATCATACAGCTTTTTGAAAATATTCTGTACGGCTTTTTCATGATATTCGTCGGTAGTACGGATGAACTTATCATAGGTCGCGCCTAAAAGGTCGCAGATTTGTTGGATTTCTCCGGCGACTTTGTCAACGTACTCCTTCGGGGAGCAGTTGGCCCCCTTGGCGTACTCGTCGATCTTCTGACCGTGCTCGTCGGTGCCCGTCAAAAAATAGACGTCAAGGCCCTGCATACGCTTAAACCGCGCGATGGCGTCGGTGAGGACGATCTCATAAGAGTTGCCGATGTGCGGCTTCTTCGAGGTATATGCGATGGCGGTAGTAAGATAGTAGGGCTTTTTGTCCATAGTTTTTCTCCTTGAAAGATGTTAGATGCCAGATGTTAGATTTAAAGGGACCTGCGCAAAGAACCGCAAGCGGTTCTTTTGAAAAACGCCAAAGCGTTTTTCATTGTAATTGTAATTACTCGGCGGTGAGGGTGAGATTGTGCTTGCCGTAGCGTTTGCTTTCAGCAGTGACGGTGATTTTACCCTTGCCGCCGGTCGTGCGCACCCAGAACGCGCGCGCGCCGCCGATTAAGGGGAACTCCGTGGGGCCGATGACCGCGCCCGGTCCTTTTATGCTGATTTTCAGCGCCGTATCGGCATACGGGCAGCGGTTATCATTTTGGTCGCGCTCGATGATCTCAACACGCGTGACGTCGTAGGTATCGCCCTCTTTGAGGACGGCGCTGTCGGCTTTGATGTCGAGGTGCGTTTCGGTGGCGGCTGTCTTTGTCACAGTTTTTACCAATTGACCGTCTTTATACCCCTCGAACGTGTAGGTGACCTGTGTGCCGCCCCAGTTGGCGACGTATTTCGTCACAAGGTTGTATATCTGTGAAAAGCTCATACGGCCGATAACGAAGCCCGCCGCGACTTTTAAGAAGTTAACAGGCGGCATGGCGAAGCCGTAGGTGAATGCCGCGACAAGCGCGTCGGTTAAAAGAGCCGCCGCTTTTTCGTCGATTTTCTCAACGCTCACAAGCGCGTCGCCGATGAAGTTTGAAGCAAGCACGGGTGGGTGGGGCAGGTGCGGGAAACGCTTAGCGTCCGGATAGGCGGTGCTCGTGTATTTGCCGTTCTTATAAAGCTTTACATAGTCGCAGTTGGTGAATGCCCAGACATTGCCCAGCTGTGCGCCGGGATGCTCGCCGATGTCCATCGAGGATAAAACCTCGAGTACCGGCGTTTTGTCCTGCTGCGAGGCATAGACGGCGGCGGCGCCCTTCTCGACGCGGAACATATCGGCGACGCCGTGGTAGCAGATACGGTCGCCGCTGCCGAAGTCCTTGTGCGTGTTGTAGTCGGCCATACACCAGCCGGTCACGCCGGAGATGCGGCTGTTTTTGAAAGCAGTGTTCAATACGCGCGCGTGGCGCAGGGCGTGCTCGGTGCGAATCGCCTCGCGGTCGAAGGATTTGGTCGGGTACATATGACCGTTGTGCTCGGTCACCATGTACGGCGCTGTAAAGCCCGTGACAATTACAGGCGGCAGCAGCGCGGCCTTGCCGCCGGCGTGCGTAAAATCATTAAAGGTATAGACGTCCTCAAGCAAATGCATACGCGGCATATTGCGCACGCCGCCGGTCTGGCGGGTGTCGTCGAGCGTTCTTGCCAGACTGTTGGTCACCTCGTACAGCTCGTCACAGTCGGCGCCCTCGTTGACGCGTACACCCCAGAGGATGACGCTCGGGTGGTTTCTGTCGCGTAAGACCATTTTTCTGACATTGTCGATACAGTTTTCACGCCATTCGCCCTCGCCGATGAACTGCCAGCTGGGCATTTCGGTAAAGACCAACAGACCAATCTCGTCGCAGCGGTCTAAAAAATGCACGGAATCGGGATAGTGCGCCGTCCTGACCAGGTTGACCCCAAGATCGTTTTTGAGAAAATCGGCGTCGGCTACCTGCGCGGATTTCGGCATGGCGTTGCCGACATAGGGGTAGCTCTGATGGCGGTTTAAGCCGAACAGCTTGATTTTTTCGCCGTTGAGATAAAAGCCGTCTCTCTTGAATTTACAATCCCGAAAGCCGAAGCGCGTCAGTTTTTCGTCCTCGCCGAAAATGACCTTGAGCGTGTACAGCTTCGGATGATCGATATCCCAAAGCGCCGCCTTGACGCGCCACTTGAGCTTCAAGGTCTTGGCGGAGAACGTCGTTTCCTTTTCATATATAACTGTGTCGCCGTCATACAGCGCGATTTTTATGTCGCCCGCGGCGGGACAGTTGAATTCGACATCGACTTCGAGCAGCTTCTTTTCGCTGTGGATGTCTTTTGTGCGCACGAATACGCTTTCGATATAGGTATCGGGAACCTCCTCCAGCCAGACCTCGCGGTACAGGCCGCCGTAGACGAGATAATCGACGACATTGCCGAACGGCGGAATCTCCGGACGTTCCGTGGAATCGAGCATGACGGTAATCAGATTGTCCTTCTCCGACAGCAGGTTTGTGATATCGAGGACAAACGGCGTATAGCCGCCTTTGTGCTCGCCGGCGAAGGTTTCGTTTATGTAGACCTGTGCGTAATTTGCCGCGCCCTCAAAGTGAAGAAGCCAACGCGTATTGCCGCTTAAATTTCCCTCTATGTCAAAATGCTTTCTGTAACAGCTGACAAACTGATAGGAACGCTCGTCGAAATAGTTATAGGGCAATTCTAAATTGGTATGGGGAAGATCGACGGACACAAAATTCGTTTCCGGATACTTTTTACCAATCATATCCTCATTGTACCGCGGGCAATACTTCCAGTCAAAATTCAAAGGGATGGATTTTCTCATATGATCACTCCGTTCTATCTAGTTATACTATTATATATACTGCCATTTGCCATTTCCATTTTTTTATTATACTCCATTTAAGGCGTTTCGTCAAGAGACGCTGCAAGCACTAAAAGCGCGTCTTTGTCGTTCGCGCACGTTTCTTCGATAACCGCGTCGAGAAGCGTTTCGAGTGTGTGTCCGATCTGCGCTCCCGAAAAGCCCAGCTCCTCCAGATCCCTGCCGCTGACCGCAAGCCCCGAAAGCGAGCAGCAGAGCCGGTGTTTTTGAATCTCAGACAGATATTTTTTTGCCAGCGCGCAGGGCTTTGATACATCGCGGTACGCGGGGGCGAGCGCGCTCCGGTCGGCGGTTTTAATGAGTAAAAGCTGTAAAAATTCGTCGGGCGTCACCCTTTTAAGCAGGCGCCGCGCATCCGTTCTGGTGACGGGGATTTCAAAGTCATGCAAGGCGATGAGCTTTACAACCGAAGCAACCGTTTTTTTATCGGATTTGAGCGAAAGAAGGGTTTTTTCGGCCATCGCCGCGCCGACGGCGGCATGGTCAATAAAGGTGCTGTCGCCGTTTTCATCGAGGGCGGCGGTCGGGACCTTGCCGA
>CAYYFY010000092.1:0-7398 GCA_964471035.1 uncultured Eubacteriales bacterium | reverse complement strand
CGCACCGTTTCCGATTTTTATCACGCTGTTCGGGATTGTTACGGAGGTAAGCTTGGTGCAGTAGTAAAACGCCCAATCTCCGATGCTCTTCACGCTGTTCGGGACGGTATAAGCGCCTGCTTTTCCGCCGGGACAGTATAGCAGCGTTTTCGCCGCTTTATCGAACAATACCCCGCCGGTGCTGCTGTAATTTTTATTCCCCGCGTCAACATTGATGGTTGTAAGCGCGTAACACTTGTAAAACATATCGAATCCGATATTTTTAACGCTGTTCGGGAGCGTTACGCTTGTAAGCTTTGAGCAGCCAAAAAACGCCTTGTTCGCTATACACAGCGTCCCCGCTTTGATTGTATACGCGCCACTGATGCTTGTTTTTGCCGTTATAAGATATTTTCCGATATACAAAACGTTGCTCTGCCAGTTGGAAGTGTTTTTGTAATACGCTGTATTATAAAATGCCTCGCCTCCGATACTTGTCACGCTATTCGGAATCGTGATGCTTGTAAGTGAGGTGCAGTTCTCAAATGCATTGTAATCGATACTCGTCACGCTGTTCGGAATCGTGATGCTTGTGAGTGAGGTGCACTTCTCAAACGCAAAGGAACCGATACTTTTCACGCCGGTTCCAATTGTGACGCTTGCGAGGGAATCACAATGAGAAAACGCGGTGTGTCCCATGATTTTCACGCTGTTCGGGATCGTGACGCCTGTAAGCGAATCACAACCATCGAACGCCTGATTCGCTATACACAGCGTTCCCGCTTTGATTGTATACGCGCCGCTGACTTTCTCCTCGTCGGCTTTCATTAAGTACTTACCGATATAAAGAACGCCGTTTTTCCAGTTGGATTCGTTGTTATAAAACGCCGTATCATAAAACGTAATCCAATCAATACTTTTCAAACCGGTTCCGAGCGTAATGTTTGCGAGCGAGTCGCAATGCCAAAACGCTTCGTGTCCGATACTCGTCACGCTGTTCGGAATCGTAATGCCTGTAAGATCTGAGCATTCAATAAACGCATAATTTCCGATACTTGTCACCGGTAAACCATCGATTACCGCGGGAATTTCAAGGCTGCCGCTTACATTATCATCGCAGCGAGTTATGATAATTTCCGTTCCAGCTTCGTTTTTTTCATACTCTAATACATCCTGCCAGTCTGCCGCATTAGCCTCCAAAAACCCGACCAGCGGCACCGCCGTGATTGCGAAAACCAGAACAAGAACAAGCGAAAGACATTTTTTTAACATAACCGTAACATCCTTTCAGTTTGTATCATAATGTATCTTTTTGAGACGCCTGTCATGATTGGTTAAATATTACAATAATAAAATGGTATAGTCAAGTAACTAATGACAAAATATAAAAGCATTGTGCTTAATTATACCGCATTCACAATATATATAACCGTCTCAAAAAGTATGCATTTTGAGACGCTTGTTTCTTTTTGCTCTATAGCCCGTTTTCGCGCATCCGCCGATAGAAAGTGGTCTTGCTCATGCCGCACAGTTTCGGCGCGGCTTCCAGAGAAATCTGTTCTTTTCTCCACTGTTTTACCGTCTCCCCGAAGCCGTCCGGCACGTCCGTTGCCGGACGCCCGAATTTTACGCCCTTTTGCTTTGCGGGCTATAAAGGTTCCGAGGAAATCCTTTTCCCGTCGCGTGTCCAAAAGCGGTATATCGAGCACGACGATATCAACGCCTTTTTCTTTCGTGAAAATACGCATGGCAATAAGCTGCCGGTCCTCGTTTTGGTCTGTGCCGCTTACGCGGATATACCCGTAACATTCATATGAACATCCTGTCCTTTAAGAGAATACACACAAAAACAGCCGCGCGAACGGTTCTCTTTCGACTTCATTATTCATTATATTCGGGGCGCGGGTGAACATTATTCAATATTCATTTAATATTGCAGTTTGCCGACCGTCCAGTCTTTCATCACCTCGTACTGGGCGGCGGCTTCTTTTTTCGCGCCCTCGAGGTCGTGCTCGCGGTAATTGCCGCACTCCGCCGCGGACACGCCCGGCACGTCTCCGGCGTATCCGGCGATGAAATTCAGAGCTTCCTTAGTCAGCTCGACAGCCGCCTCGTGCGGCAGGTTCCTTGTCAGGAAATAGAAGCCCGTTCGGCAGCCCATCGGACCGAAATAGATGACGCTGTCCTTAAGGGGGCTGCTGCGCACATAGGTGGCGAACAGATGCTCGAACGTGTGGATGGCGGCGTTGTCCATGACCGGTTCTGTGTTGGGGCGGCGCGTCCTTATGTCATAAGTGACGACGTCGCCGTCGGTGCGCGAAATATACACACCCCTTTGCAGTACCGTGTGATCGACGGTGAAGCTCGCGATTTTTTCCATAAATAAACCCCTTTACAGTGAAGTGAAGAGCCGCTGAACTTCGTTATACAGCTCTTTATATTTTTCGTCCTTTAACAGAGGATCGGCGTCGAGGATTTCTCTGGCGGCCTTGCCCGCCTCGAGCAGCGCCTTGGTGTCGGTCATCAGGTTGGCTATCTGCATTTCGGGCAGACCGTGCTGGCGGCTGCCGAAAAAGTCGCCCGGGCCGCGCATCTGCAAATCCTTGTCGGCGATGGCAAAGCCGTCGGTCGTCTTGCAGAGAATGTCAAAGCGTTCTGCAGCTTCGGCGTTCTGCGCGTCGGAGACGAGGACGCACATCGATTCCTTTTGTCCCCGTCCGATTCTGCCGCGCAACTGGTGAAGCTGCGACAGGCCGAACCGTTCGGCGTTTTCAATGAGCATGACCGTGGCGTTCGGGATGTCGATGCCGACCTCAATGACGACCGTCGATACCAACATATGCAGCTCGCCCGACGCGAAACGCGCCATGACCGCGTCCTTGTCCTTGGGCTTCATCTGACCGTGGAGCAGTCCGGTTTCGTAATTCTTAAAATGCGTATCGCGTAAAAACTCATAGTACTGCGTCGCCGGAACCAGCCCGCTTTCACTCTCCTCGACGAGCGGACAGATGACGAACGCCTGCTCGCCTAAGTCGAGGCGCTTTTTGATGAAGGTATAGATTCTGTTGCGGTAAGCGGATGTGACCTTGTATGTTTTAATCGGCAGACGCCCCTTCGGCATCTCGTCGAGAACCGAGACGTCAAGGTCGCCGTAGATAACCATGGCGAGCGTCCGCGGAATCGGCGTTGCCGACATGACCAGCACATGGGGGCTTTCGCCCTTTGCGCCGAGGGCGGCGCGCTGCGAGACCCCGAAGCGGTGCTGCTCGTCGGTGACGACGAGACCGAGCCGATGAAAGACAACGTCGCTCTGTATGAGCGCGTGGGTGCCGACGGCAATCTGGCAGGAGCCGTCTATGAGCGCTTCCTTGACGCGCTTTTTTTCTTTTTGGGGTGTACTGCCCGTCAGCAGTTCGATAGAGTAGGGGGCATTCAGGAACAGGCGCGAGAGCGTCGCGTAATGCTGCGCGGCGAGCACCTCGGTCGGCGCCATGAAGGCACACTGAAAACCGTTTCCCGCCGCGGCGGCAATCAGCGCGGCGGCGACAGCCGTCTTGCCGGAGCCGACGTCGCCGGAGAGCAGGCGGTTCATCGGCGTATTTTTCGCCATATCCGCCGCCGCCTCGGCAACACAGCGGCGCTGCGCGCCGGTTGGCTCGAATGGCAGGGCGCTGAGAAACTTCGCCGCGGCGTCGCCGGTCACGGGCGGCGCGTTCTTTGTTTGGTTGCCGCCGCGTAAAGAGAGCAGTCCCAGCTGTAAAACGAGCAGCTCCTCGAAGATCAGCCGCCTTTTCGCGGCGACAAGCGCCGCGTCGTTAAGCGGGAAATGAATGTCCGACAGCGCAGTCTCTAAATCGGGCAGCTTGTATCTTTTCAGGTATTCGGGCGGCAGCGTCTCCGGAATATGCCCCTTTAACTCCTTTAACGCCTGCGCCGTATACCGCTCAAGCATTTTAGAGGTGACGGCGCCGCTCTGCCTGTAGACCGGCCGGATTCTTTCGCCGCTCTCGGCTTTGACAAAGGCCGGAGAGAGCATCTCGACGCGCCCGTAGGCGTTTTTCGTCAGCTTTCCGTAAAAGACATATTCCTCGCCCTCTATAAGCTGGGAGGGGATATATTTGTTATTGAAAAATGTGACGTTCAGAACATCGGTGCCGTCGGTGACCGACGTTTTATAAATGGTTATCCCGCCCTTCGCCTGCGCGCCGAGCGGTGCAAAGGACACGGTCGCCTTGAGGACAATCGGTTCGCCGACGGGCGCGCCGTCAATCGGGACTATTGCGCTCCAGTCCTCGTGGCGCAGGGGAAAATTGCGCAAAAGGGCGCCCACCGAGGTGAGCCCCATTTTGGAAAGCTGTCTTGAGCGTGTCTCGCCGACGCCTTTTAAGAATTGCGGTCTTGTGTCAAGGGTAAGCATAAGCGGCCCTCTTTGCTATTCAACGGAAATAACATAATAGTATACCGGCTGACCGCCGCTGAGCGCGGAAATCTCGCAGTCCTTGCCGAACTTTGTTTTGAGCATCCCTACCAGCTCCTCGGCTTCCTTTTCGGTGACATCCTCGCCGTAATAGACGGTAATGACAGACGTGCCCTTTTTCACGAGGTGCTTGACGGTCCTGTAAGCGGCTTGCACGGGGGAATCCTCAACGACGGTGATCTTGCCGTTTTCCATGCCGAGAATGCGTCCCTTGCTGACGGTCTGTGAGCCTATCTGGCTGTCGCGCGCCGCGTAGGTGACGAGCGCGGTTGAGACGTTTTCGGCGGCCTTCATCATCGCCATGTGGTTTTCCTCGCCCAAGGCGTTTTCGTCAAAGACAAGAGCGGCGGCGATGCCCTCGGGGATGGTGCGCGTCTGAAGGACGCGGACGGTTTTGTCCGAAAGCGGGACGGTCTGTTCGGCGGCCATGATGATGTTGCGGTTGTTGGGCAGGACGAACACCTCTTTGGCGGGGGTGCTCTCGATGGCGCTTAAAATGTCATCGGTGCTCGGGTTCATCGTCTGCCCGCCGCTGACAAGACTGTCCGCGCCGATGCTCCTGAAAATATCCTCGAGTCCCTTGCCGGAGGCGATAGCCACGATACCGAACGGCTTTTCCGGCGCGGCGACGGTTTTTTCGGCGGGCACAAGAGCTTCCGCCTTCGGCGCGGCGCCCCATGAGGCGTCCTCGTGCTGCTGACGCATATTTTCGATTTTAATATTGATAAGCGCCCCGTAACGCAGCGCCATCTGCAGAATATTTCCGGGCTCGTTGGAGTGACAGTGTACCTTGACGACTGTGTCGTCATCGACGACGACCACGCAGTCGCCGACCGATTCGAGGTACGCGCGCAGCTTGACCGGCGAAAACGCGGTCTCGCGCCGGCGGTTGATCAAAAACTCGGTGCAGTAAGCAAAACGAATCTCCTCATCGGTCTCTCCGGCGCGTACAGGCGCGGCGGGCTCTTCGGCTTTTTCACTGTCGAGCTTGAGAATGATCCCGTTGCCGGCGAAAACGCTCTCCATGCCCCTGAAAATGTGCATAAGCCCCTGCCCGCCCGCGTCGACGACGCCGGCTTTCATAAGCACGGGCAGAATATTCGGCGTATCCTCAAGAGCCGCCTGACCGGCCTTGCAGGCTGCCGACCAGACCTCGGTCAGAGAATCCGTGCGCTCGGCGGCTAAAACCGCCTCCTTGGCAAAGAGGCGCACAACCGTTAAAATGGTGCCCTCCGTCGGCTTCATGACCGCTTTATACGCGTTGTCTACGCCCATGATCAGCGCGCTTGCAAAAGCAGAGGCGTCAGCCCTCTCTTTTCCCTTAAGACCGGTGCCGATGCCGCGGAATATCAGCGACAGAATAACGCCCGAATTGCCGCGCGCTCCGCGCAGCAGCGCCGAAGCGGCGGCGGCCGCGACGTCGCCGACGGAAAGCTCGTCGCCCTTTAAGCGTTCAAGCTCGCGCGCGGCGGCGGCCATGGTCATGGACATATTGGTCCCCGTGTCGCCGTCCGGAACGGGGAACACGTTCAAAGCGTCTACGCTTTTACGGTAATTGCCGATATTGTTGGAGGCAGAAAGAATACTGTCTCGAAAAAGATTTCCGTTTATCAAAAACAACACTCCAAAGAGAACCGCTTGCGGTTCTCTGCGAATTCAAATCATCGCGTCGACGAATACATTGACCTTTTTGACTTCAAGTCCCGTGGCTTCCTCTATGGTATAGCGCACCTTGTTGACAATACTGCGTACGATTGCCGAGATGTTCAGCCCGTAGGAGATCGCAATATGCAGATCGACAATCAGCCCGTCGCCGTCCTCTTTGACGTTGACACCCTGGTCAATATATTGGTGCTTCCTGAAGAAAAAGGCGCGGATATTCTGACGCGCGTTGCTGTTTGCCATGCCGGCTACGCCGAAGCACGACGACGCGGCGCCCCCGATCAGCGTGGAAAAATACTCCTTGCTGATCTCGATGACGCCAAAATGATTTTCAATCTTGATCATGAGTGACACTCCAATTCAGATGTCAGATGCCGGAAGAGAACCGCTTGCGGTTCTTTACAGATGTCAGATTTATTATTCCCGAAAAATAGCGAGATCGATCTGAAATGCCGCGGATTCGACGGTTTCCCCGCAATCGACCGTGATGTCGGCATACCGCTGATAGTACGGCAGACGCGCCTGATAGATTTCCGTCAGCCCCATCCCCGCCGGCGCGGCGATTCCGCGGGACGCTAAATTCTGCGGCAGGCGCGCCATCAGGTTGTTGATAGGAACACGCAGCCAGACGACCAGCCCGTTCTGCTTGAGATGCCGCATGGCTTCCTCGCACAGCACCATGCTTCCGCCCGTGGCGATGACGGTCTTTTCGCAGTTTAGCGATTTTCCCAATTCGTTTTCGCGCCGCAGAAAACCGTCGTAACCCGAAATATCAATCACCCTCGGCAGCGTGAGCCCCTCATTTGTCGAGAGCTGAATATCCGTGTCCAGAAAGGAATACCCGATCCTCTTTGCCAGCAGCACGCCGACAGTGCTCTTACCCGCGCCCGGCATACCGATTAAAATAATATTCTGAATCATACACGCTTTCCTTTCTTATATCCTTGTGCACAGTATAGCACAAAACCGCCGGATTTAATACCCAAAAAACGAAAAATTAAGAAAGCGCTCCGCCCGATTTCACACTCCCAGAAAATTTCAAGTAAAATAGTCTTGACTTTTCCTCCGTTCTTTGATATTTTAATTGAGCGGAAAAAGAAATGCAAAATTCAGAATGTTGAATGCAGTCTCGAAAAGGCATTTACAACTAAATTTGCGGATATGGCGGAATTGGCAGACGCGCTAGATTCAGGTTCTAGTGAATGCAAGTTCATGCAGGTTCAAGTCCTGTTATCCGCACCAAAAATCGGGCGGTGGGCACTTCGGTGCCCGTCGTCCGG
>CAYYFY010000091.1:0-7401 GCA_964471035.1 uncultured Eubacteriales bacterium | reverse complement strand
CTCGACAGTCCAGTCGTAATCGCCGGTAACATACGCGTCGGTAAGCCGTGCGTCAAGGGTTATCCCCTTAAGCTCCATCTGCGCCAAAAAGGGTCTTACGGCCGCTTCGGCGACCGTTTTCAGGTTGACGGACTCTTTTTTTAACTGAATTGTTCCGGCATCGAACTTCGAGAGCTTGAGCAGCGTCACTATTAGCCGCTGCATCTTCTCGGTCTGTCGGGCGATAGTATTTAAAAACTCCTTTTGCTTTTCTAAGGGGACGTTGTCGGCAAGCAGCAGATCGGTCATCATCAGAATCGACGTCACCGGCGTTTTCAGCTGATGCGAAATATCCGCAAGCGCGTCGGACAGCCACAGCTTGTCCTTGGTGAGAAGCTCAGCCTGACAGCGCAGCATCAAAGTGGTCTTACGGATATTGTTCTTTAAAATGCTGAGCTCGCCCTCCTCGTTGTCGCGGATGTCGAGGGCGTCAATGCCGCCCAGTATTTTATACAAATAGTCCGAAAGCGCGGCGATCTCCCTGTCCCGTTTTAAGGTAACGGCAATGTGCAGCGCCGTGACGGTCACGCCAAGAGCGGCGGTAATTAATCCGCTTGCCGCCGAAAAGAAAAACGCCGCCGCCGAAAACGCGACCGTGACCGCCGCCATAACAGCCGTTTGAATATACAGCTTTCCGTTTTTCATTTAATTAATCCTATAACCGAGCCCCCGCACCGTCGTAATGATTTGCGGGTCGTTCGGATCGTTTTCAATTTTCTCCCGAAGCCTTTTTATATAGACGGTCAGTGTGTTGTCGTTGACAAAATCGCCCGCCGCGTCCCAGATCTCCTCAAGCAGCCTGCCGCGGCTCATCACCGTCCCGCGGTTCTGTACAAAAGCCAGAAAAAGCCGGTATTCGAGCGCCGTCAAAAAAATCTCCGCGCCGCCCTTAAACACCTTTGCCTCGGCGGGCTTCACCGTCACGTCCTTAACCGTGATAACGTCGCCCTGCGTCCCGTTATACCGGCGCAATACGCTCTTGATCCTCGATAGAAGCTCGCGCAGGCGAAACGGCTTCGCGATATAGTCGTCGGCGCCCATATCCAGCCCCGCGACGACGTTCACCTCGTCGTCATAGGCGGTCAAAAATATGACGGGAGCGCCAAAGCGGCTCTTGACGAGCTTGCAAATCTCGTACCCCAGCCCGTCCGGCAGCGTCAGGTCTAAAAGGTACAGGCCAAAATCCCCGCCTTCTATTTTTCCCTTTGCCTCTGCCACCGTCGCGCAGAGAATAACTTCGTACCCTTCTTGCGTGAGGGAATACAAAAGCCCGTTTCCGATGACGGCATCGTCCTCAAGAATAAGAATACGCATTCCGTTACTCCCGTTGAAAGCTTATCTGTTCGTAATCACAGACAGGCTGATAACCTATTTTTTGATAGATGCTGTTTGACGTCGGATTGGCAAGGTCGGTAAAAAGCGACACATACCGATACCCCTCGTCAAGAATACGCTGGCTGAGCTGCGCGACACAGGACCCGGCGTACCCCTTGTTACGGAAATACGGCGGCGTCATGATTGCCGTAAGCAATACCTCGCCGTTGCCGCCGTACACAGCCGCCATGATCCGGTTTTTTACGTTTTTCCAGCCGTCCGGCTCGCCGCCGCCATTGCCCAAAACAACGTTTCCGAGCGGCAGGGAGTTCTGCGCCTCGTGCCTCAGTAAAACGGGATAGACCGCGTCATAGAACGCCTTCGCGTCGTAAAAGCGCCGGTATACCATATATAAAACCCCTATCGTTCATTTTTATATTTTTCAACAAGAGCCTCAAACTGCGTTTTATTCAATAATTATATTATACAATAAACGCCCTGCCGCCGCAAGCAAAACCTGACTTTTCAGGCAAATAAAAGTCCGCAGAGCGGACATTGTTCGCTTTGCGGACGACATTTTTTATGCCGCTACGCTATAACGCCCAGTGTTTTTAAGAGCCGTACACAGTCCAGATAACCCTGCTTATACAGCTCCTGCTGTAAAACCGCCGCACAGGCGAACTCGTGTCCTAAGTATTCCTGAAAATCCAAGCAGTCTCCGGCGGAGATGATAATATCCTTGTCACAGCGAAGAATCGGGTCGATGTTTTCCATAAGTTCTTTACTCTTTTCGGCGGCGAGCGCGTATTCACTGTTCGCTTTTTTCAAATCCTGCGCGATCTCTTCAATCCTTAAATCAAAGTATTCGGATATAAACATACTCATAATTTCAATCCTTTCAAATTGTTTGTCCGCAAATACCTTGCAAGAAAACGCTGCATATGATATTATATTTATGTAGCCTGCCTTTTAAGGCGGTCTGCGGGGGGAAGCGGTGTTTTACTCGTTAGGTGTGCGCCGCTTCTTTTTTATTCCTCTTCATCCAACTTTTCGATACCGCGTCTTACGGCTTCATTTTTAGAGACTCTGTTTTTTATCCGATAAGCTTCAAGTATGTCGTCTTGCTTTTTTTCTAACCGGATAGTAAGACGTATTTCCTTTGGGTTTTCTGAAAAGGGTCTTCCAACTTTTTTAGCGATTATATCACCTCCTTAATACATTGTTGGCTGACAACTATAGTATAATAGTTGTCAGCCATAAAGTCAAGATGTTTTTATTTTTATTTCATATGCAAAACGCGGCGTACAGCGGCACCGATTTGATGTTATTTTCAAAACCGAAGTTTTTGCCCGATACGCGGACGGCGTACGGCGGCTTATATCTGCTCACAAACATCTGCAAACTTTTAGACGCGACATTGTCCGCCGATTTAACCTCAATCGGGAATATGGTTCCGGCTTTGTCCTGAACGACAAAATCAACCTCCGCCCTTCCGTCACTTTCCCAGTAATACGGCGTATAGCCATTAGCGCAAAGCGCCGCGCAGACATAATTTTCGGCAAACGCGCCCTTAAAGGAATTCAGTCTGTCGTCGGCGCTCATAACAATGCCGGCGGGCAATGAGAATTTAGAACACAGCAGACCGACATCCGCCATATAGAACTTAAAAAAATCGTTCTGCGCGTAAACCGATAGAGGCAGACGCCCCTCGGTCACTTTCGCGCATTTACAGACGACGCCCGACGCGCGCAGCCACTCGACGGGATATTCGTATTCATGCGCTCTCGCGCCGGTTTTTATGGTCTTATACTGAAACTTCCGGTTGTCCTTGGCGAGATGCGCCGGAACGCTGTTAAAGGCGGCCATGAGCTTGACCGTTTCGTCCGGCGTCGCGTACTTGGCCATATCGGCGATGTAAGAGTCGTTGATGGTTTTCTGCGAGGAAAGCACGATGTCGAAATCCCCCGACTCGATATAGTCGAGAACCGGACGCGGCATACCGCCCACCGCCAGATATGTGCGGTACAAGTCCATCGCCGTATCGTGCAAAGAAAAAGGGGAATTGTTTATATAATGCTCCCGAATCATTTGGGCGATATCCGCTTTATTCTGCGCTGTCAGGAATTCCTCGAAATCCATCGGATAAAGCGTCATCATATCGACCTTTCCGACCGGAAAGGAATACCTCCCGCGGTTGACGGCGATTCCGAGTAAGCTCCCCGTGGCGATAATATGATATTCCGGCGCGTTTTCACAAAAGTATTTGAGTGAGGTCAGTGCCCGTTCGCAGGCTTGTATCTCGTCAAAAATGATCAGCGTATCTTCCGGAAGAATACTTTGCCCCAAAGCCGCCGAAAGCTCGCGAATGATGCGCGCCGTGTCCAGGTCGCGTTCAAAAATCTCCTGAAAACGCAAGGAATCCTCCAGATTGAAGTAAACGGTGTTTTTATAATACCGCTTGCCGAAGCTGATAGAAATATATGTTTTGCCAACCTGCCGCGCGCCGTCTAAGATCAATGGCTTGCGGCACCGGCTCTCTTTCCACTTCAGAAGACTTTTTACAATTTTTCGTTCCATAAAGTGTGCTCACCTCACACTTATTATAACCAAATAATGTTATATGTCAACATTATCTTTATAACCATAAAAAACAAAGGACAAGCTTATACGCCTTGTCCTCATTTTTCGTCCTGTTTTCAGCGACCGATACCGGAATCTCCGTCCCACACCGGCATATTGGCGATGTACTCCCCTTTCACGGCGGGCACATAATACGCTCCGAAGGTTTTCATGCCGTCTTCTCTCTCCTCGGCGGGGAGTTCGACATAAAAACAATAATACGGCATAAAATACTGTTCTCTGCCGCCTGTGCGGTATATCAGCTCCGTTTTTGCGATGTATTCCACTCCGGGAATTTCTTCCATAACCGTCGTGATGAAGTACCCGTTTCTCAGAAGCTCCTTGGCTTCATCAGCCGTGATAATGGTATAGTCGCCTGTCTTTTCGGACAGATCGGGCTGAAAAACCCTCGCCATATACAGCTTGCCGTCATCGTCGCAATAAAACTCTACTCCAAAAAAGTTGTAGTTTACGATTTGACCGGCACTGTCCTTACCGCCCTCAAAAAACCTGATATTGTATCCTTGCACATACTCCGTGTCATAGGTTTCCATATCTTCGGGAGTAAATCTGTAATCTCCCCCATAGATATTGATCTGCGGATCGTCCATGCCGATTAAGTCCTTATACTGTCCTTTCAGATATTCTGCCACCGCGGCGGTCTGTTCATACGTCGCGTCATGCGTAAAACGGTATTCGTCTAAAAGCGATAGGGCGGGCTCGAATGTTATTGTCGCCGTCATCTGCCCGTCCACCTCAATTTCGATACCGTCGCCTCTGGCGATAACGGCGGTCGGTGAGAAATACCATTCCGGTACGGTTTCGTCTAAGACAGCGAGCTTCTCCCTCGTTTTGGCTTGCTGCTTTTCATCCGGCGCGTTGTCGGTGATTTCAAGGGTATCGGCGTCTAGGCCCAGCCGCTCTGCGACGTCGAGCAGAAGCTTTCTCATTTCATTCAAATCGGCGTTCGGAACCCTTTCGTTTTCATCATAAACCAACACGTTTTTATAAACGGGCAGCGTGGAGATTTCCTTGGTTTCTGTCCACGGATTACTGCTGACAATTTCCGAAATATCATGGACCATATATCCCTCATAACCCATCGGGCCGAACGAATCCTCCGTAACTTCTATCATCGGCAGTTCCTTTGTTTTCGTCGAAACGATGTGTACGACCGCCGCCACGACCAGAACAAAGCAGGCTGCCAAGGCGCACCGCCTGACCCAGGCGCGCGTCCTTTTACCCTTGACTGCGGGGTCGGCTTGCACGATATACTCATCGGAGATTTCCCCGATCGCTTCCAACAGCCTTTCGTTTTTCATATGAAAATCCCTTCTTTCTCTAAATGCGCTTTCAGTTCGCCTCTCATGCGAAACAGCAGGGATTTTATTTTACTCTCGCCGCCGCCGTGCAGCGCGGCAAGCTCCTTTATCGGCGTCAGATACCAGTATCTTTGGATAAACAGGATGCGTTTTTCGCGTGGCTGCCCCTCAAGAAAGACATTTAGCGCCTCGACAAGCGCGCCGTCGTCCGCCGCCTGCTCCGTGCCGGACAGTGACGGGACACAGTCATTAAGCTCCGATAAGACAAGAGGCGTTTCGCCGAACCCCCGTTTTTCGGTATGAAGCCCTTTGTATCTGTTGATGGAGAGGTTGCGGGTGATCCTGCCTAAGAAAGCGGACAGCCGGTCCGGACGCCGCGGGGGCATGGCGTTCCACGCGCGCAGATAGGTATCGTTCACGCATTCCTGCGCGTCCTCTTCGTTATGTAGGATGTTGTGGGAAATAGCATAGCAATACCGCCCGTATTTGTTCGCCGTTTCGGTAACGGCGGACTCACGCCGCGCCCAGTACAAATCCATAATTTCGCTGTCCTCCATAGCGCCACCCTCCCCTTAATAATTAAAGGCTTCACCCTTATAGACCGCAAAAATGAAGCCGCGTCGCGCGGCTTGAAAAAATTTATTTTTTTATCGTGTCTTATTATATAACTCCGTATAATATCCGCCCAGTTTCAGCAGCTCCTCGTGAGTTCCCTGCTCCTGAATACCGGCGTCGTCCATGTAGACGATCTTATCGGCGTGCCGGATCGTCGACAGGCGGTGCGCGATGACCAAAGTCGTCCGTCCTACGGACAACTGGTCGAAAGACTCCTGAATTTTCAGCTCCGTGACCGTGTCGAGCGCGCTGGTGGCTTCGTCGAGAATCAAAATCGGGGGATTTTTGAGGAAAATGCGCGCGATGCTGATCCGCTGCTTCTGCCCGCCGGAGAGCAGAATACCGCGCTCGCCCACCTCTGTACTAAAGCCGTCGGGCATTTCCATGACCGCGTCGTAAATCTGCGCGCGCCTTGCGGCTTCGTAAACCTCCTTGTCGGAGGCGTCCAGCTTGCCGTAGCGGATATTTTCCATCACGCTCCCCGCAAACAGGAAAATATCCTGAGAGACGATGCCGATATTTTGGCGCAGGCTTTTTAAAGTGACCGACCGGACGTCCTTGCCGTCGATGAGTATCCCGCCGCCGCTGACGTCGTAGAAGCGCGGTATCAGATGGCACAGCGTCGTTTTGCCGCCGCCGGACGGACCGACCACAGCCAGTATTTCGCCGGGTTTAACGGTCAGATTCACATGCTGTAAGACCGCGGCGTTGTCGTCGTATGAAAAGGAAACATCCTTAAACTCTATGTTGCCCTGTGCGCCCTTTAGCTCATCGGCGTCTTGTGCGTCAACAATATCGGGCTTCACGTTCATAATCTCGACGAGCCTTAAAAAGCCGGCCATACCGCCTGTATACTGCTCCACAAACTGCGTCAGCTTGCGTATCGGCTGCAAAAACGTACCGACATAGAGCGTGAACGTCAGCACATCGACCGCGTTCATGCGCCCCTTCATTATACCATAGCCCCCGACGCCGATGACGATCACATTGAACAGGTTGATAAAGAACTCCGTGCCGCTGTTGAACAGCGCCATGGCGGCGTAAAATTCCCGTTTCGCGTTGCGAAAGCGCTTGTTCCCGAACTCAAACCTTTGCTTTTCATAGCCCTCGTTCGTGAAAGCCTTCGTCACTCTTATCCCCGATATGCTCGACTCGATATCGGCATTGATGCCGGCCATCTGCTCCTTGACGCCCTTCGACGCGCGGTTCATGCGGCCGCGCTGCGATATGGTAAACACCAGCACCAGCGGGATTAAAACCAATAAGACAAACGTCAGCGGCGGGTTGATGGGAAAAAGAATACCAATCGTCCCCACAAGGGTGATGATCGAGATAAACAGGTCCTCCGGACCGTGATGCGCCAGCTCCGTGATGTCAAAAAGGTCTGTCGTGACGCGGCTCATCAAGCTCCCCGTGCGGTTTTTATCATAAAACCGAAACGAGAGGGTCTGCAGATGCCCGAAAACCTCGCGCCGCATATCCGCCTCAATCA
>CAYYFY010000090.1:0-7406 GCA_964471035.1 uncultured Eubacteriales bacterium | reverse complement strand
TCGGAAAACAAAGCCGCGCTTAAATTGGCGAACGAAATCCAAAATCAGGTGCGCGCTGAAAAAGAGTTCGGCGGCGCTTTACATGGAATCTTCACCTCAAACGGCGTGTTCCAGGACATCGTTCACGATATAGTAAACCGCAAAATATACACCGAGGTTTTCATCAAGGGGAAAGCGCAAGCCACCGCGTCGGGCAAAGCGATGGTTGCCGATACTCTTGTTTCCAAAGAGGCTGAAAAAAATCCGCTGCTCGTTTCGGTAAACGCCGTACAGACCGTTCATACGGATATACTGCGGGACGAAAGCGTGTTCATCGCGTTAACGGACGGAAATCACGGCAAAACGGGCTTAACCAAATCCGCTGCGAGCGCGCTGAATACCGCATCGGGCGGCAAAAACGCCGCACGCGGCACACCCGCAAGCTTCTGGGATGATTGAGTAATAAAGAAAACATCGCCGCAGTCGGATTATCGACTGCGGCGATGTTTATTATACTACAAACATTTATATAATGCCTGCTGAACATTACAAAAAGACGCGAAAACAAGAGCATAATATAGAAAACGAAAGAATGAGCTTCTTTTTGTACTGTTCAGAGGCAAGGTTTTAAGGGATAATCCTTAAAAACCTTGCACTTGTATGGCAAGTCGTCTCCCGACTTGCCATACAAGCAGGCATGTAATCAATGACACTGAGCGCCAAAATCACGGATTTTGGCGGGTTTAGAAAAACCGTTGTTTTTCTAAACCTAAACCGATTCGAAAATCGGTTTATTCAGTAGGCATTATATATTATGCCTCCCTGACGGGTATATCCGTATGTTCCCTGATTGCCTCAAGCCATATTTTGACGGTCTCTTTATCCGGAAACGGGATGTCCCCGAGCGGATATTTTTTACCGAGGCTTTTCGCTTTTTCGCGTCCGAGCGGATGATACGGCATAACCTGAATTTCGCGCAGATTTTTTAAGCTGTTCGCCGTCTCGGCGACACCCTTAAAATGATCGGGACGGTCGTTAAAACCGGGTATGACCGGTACGCGCAGGATAATCTGCTTTCCGAGATTGTCGAGCAGCCTTAAATTGTATAGGATGACGTCCGTTCCGACGCCGGTAAAGCGCGTATGGAGTGCGGCGTCGGTTTCCTTAAGGTCATATAAAAACAGATCGGTATATAAAGCGATTTCCTCAAAGCGCGCCGCGGGGCCGAAGCCGCATGTCTCAAGGCAGGTGTTAAGTCCGTTTACCTTAGCTTCCTTCATCAAAGCGAGGGCGATCGGGTACTGCGCTATAGGCTCGCCGCCGGACAGCGTCAGACCCCCGCCGGAGTTCTCATAAAAGGGGCGGTCGCGTAAGACTTCTTCGAATACCTCAGAAACGGTCATCTCCTTGCCGACGACAAAGAGCGCGACGGGACATACCCTTACGCACGCGCCGCAGCGCGTACAGCTTTTACGGTCAAAGCGATGACCGTCCGGATCTAAGCGGTGGCACCCCTGCTCACACGCCTGTACGCACACCCCGCAGCCGACGCACCGCGCCGCGTAAAAAGCAATCTCCGGACAGTTCCTCTTAGACTCCGGATTGTGGCACCACGGGCAGAGCAGCGGGCAGCCTTTGAAGAAAACGGTCGTCCGGATGCCGGGACCGTCGTGCACGCAGAAGCGCTGGATATTGAAAATCAGTCCTTTGATTTCAGCCATAAATCCCTCCTATGCGTTATGGGCGGTACGCGCGATGACCTCCTCCTGCATGGCGGGAGAAAGGTTCGTAAAATAGTCGCTGTAGCCGCCCACGCGCACGACTAAATCCCGATATTCGTCGGGATTTTCGCGTGCCTTGAGCAGCGTTTTCCTATCCACGACGTTGATCTGTACCTCGAAGCCACCGCGCTCCATATAGGTCTTAATGAGCGCCATCATGTTTAGGACGGACTGACAGCCGAGAAGCGAACGATTGAATTTCAAGTTGACCGCGATGCCGCCGAGAAACGGCGCATGCTCCCATTTTGTTGACGATAAAATCGACGCGGTCGGTCCCTTAAGCTCGCGCCCCTGCGCCGGACCGGAGCCGTCGCCGAGCGGAAAGCCGCTTTTCCTGCCGTCGGGCGAGGCGGCGGTGTCCGAACCGAAGCGCTCGTGCATGATCCAGCAGAAAAGGCTCGGAATAAAGCGGTCACCCCGAAACGTCGTGTGTTTTTTGACGGCGTCCGCTATAAATCCGGTGATCTCAGAAGCGTAGGCGTCGGCTTCGTCCATATCGTTTCCGTACTTCGGGATTTTGTTTTTAATCTTTTCGTACAGCGCCTCATAACCTTGATAGTTATTTTTCAGCGCGTCGGCAAAGCTTAAAAGCGTCAGCGTTTTTTCATCAAAGACAAGCGTCTTTATCGCGAGAAGGGAATCGCAGACGTTAGAAAGCCCGACAAACGACGGCATGATCCAGTTGTACAGCGCGCCGCCGCGGTCAATATCCCTGCCCCGCAGTAAGCAGTCGCCGACAAAGCACGAAACAAGCGGGTCCCCGCCGTATGCGTACCGCTCCCGCTGCATGGCGTTCTGCTTTGCGGCGTTGTCCCCGATTTTTTGCTCCAGCCTCAGTTTATATTCCGCTTTCAGCTCCTCAAAGGTAAGGGGCGCCATACAGGCGCCGCCGCCCTTCGCCGACAGCGGAAAAACGCCCATGATGTCGAGTAAAATCTGCTCAAGGTTTATGTAATCGCTCGCCACCCACACAGCAGACGAGGCTATCGGCGTGATCTCCACGCAGGTGCTGTGAACGTATAAACACGCCTGCTCGGGCGGCAAGCCGAGGGATTTCAGGCTGCCGGTTATCAGTTCGTCGTTGAATATTGCCGGGTGCGAATGCCCCTCGGACAGCAGCTCGCAGGACAGGCTCAAAATGTCTTTGGGTGTGTCGGCGGTATAGCACAGCCCGATCCCCGGATAAATCATGCGCGTACAGCGGATGCTCAGAAGGAAAAGGCGCGTCAGCTCGTTAGCAATGTCCCTGCCGTTTTCGTCCCATCCGCCGACCATGAAGCCGACCGCCAGACCCTTGGGCACATACCCGTTATACAGGATGCAGACACAGCTTATGAGCTCCAGCGCGGTTTCGTCGGTCAGAACACCCTTTTTCTTATCCTCTATATAATAGGTATACAAATACCGGTCCGGTCTGCCGAGCTGATACAGCCCCTCCAGACAGAAATTCAGAAAATGCACCGACTGCAGCGCCTCATAAAAGCTTTCGGCGGGTTTGCGGGGCACCCTTTTGAGTATCTCCCCGATCGTCATAAGCTCCGCTTTACGCGCCGCGTCATCGCATTGTTCAGACAGTGCCAGCGCGTGCGCCGCGTAGTTGTCGGCATAATCGAGAACGCCGTTCAAGGCGGTTTTACACGCCTCGTAAAATTCCTTTTTCTCCGCGTCTTGCGGCATTTTCAAGTACCCGTCGATTTCAGACAATACCCCGTCGATGCCGATTTTAAGGAGCTTCTCAAAATCGACCGCCATATGCGACGCCTGCCCCGAAACGGGAAAGGCGCTTTCATTATACCGCTTTTTCAGCGTTTTTAATTCCTTGGATTCTTTTTCGGAAAGCTCCCTGTAACAGGGCTTGCCGACAATCAATTCATTGTCGCCGATGACCGGCGTCGAACCCTTATGCATAGCGGCTTTTGCCGCCGCCCGTTTCGTCAGCGCCGACCCGCCGCTTTGAAGAAAGGCGCGGTGCCAGAGCAGATTACCTTCGGCGCTGCGCAGATCCGGGACGCGTTCCTTCAGACACGCCTCCCGCAGCTTTTCGATCCTTTCGCTTGCCATCGGAACACCCCCCTACTTTATCTATATTCTATCATATTTGCCGCCGAAAAGCTATATTCTGTTTCCTGTTAATCAAGTGTCCTCATTTTTAAGCGTTTCTACAATGTTATCCTTTTTGATTTTTGCCGTCGCGTATAAAAGCGCCGCGCCGATGATGAAAAACACTGCCGCGACGGCGGCGATATAATAAGCCGGATCAACCGAAAAACCGAAATCGTATTCGTTGGCGAGCAGCTTATACATCAGGTAATTGACCGCGAGGCTGAGCGGTATGCTGAAAACAAGCGCCTTATAGCCGTAATACGCGCTTTCAAGGTAAACCATTTTCTTAAAGCCCTTAGGGGTGAGCCCCACCGATTTGATCATCGCGAACTCGCGCCGTCTCTCCTCCATGCCCGTGGAAATGGTATTGATGATATTTGCCGCGCCGATGAGCGTGATCAGCGTGATGAAGCCGTAGACGAACACGTTGACAACCGCCATGACCGCTTTAATCGACGCCTGCTGTTTTACCGCGTCATAGCTGTAATAACTGATTGCGTCGTCCGAAAGGTACTCGCTGAGTTCGGCGTATACCGCCGCGTGATCTCCTGTTTTGATAGCGTAGGTGATCTGCGCGTTTCCCCCTCTAAAGACGGTAAGGAAACTGTCCAGCGGCATGACAAAATACGCGGACTGAATATTGGCGGCATCGTCGCTTGCGTGCTTATCGGTAATAGCGCTAACGACCGCCGAGCCTGACTTTCTGTCAGCCGACCCGTCTTCTCCGAAGGTAAACTCAACCTGCTTTCCAGAGATGTGTGCGTAGGGCGTAACGGCTACCTTTTTCTTGTCTGATACGCCGCGCATAAGCGTCCTGTTGACGAGAATTACCTGAGGCGGGGAAGCATTCCTATACCCGTCAGCGTCAACGCTTAACTCTTTACAGTACGCCTGAAAATCCTTTTTTCTCATCGCGAAAACAACTATATCGGAAAAATTGTATTCGCTTTTATACGCCTTTGCTTCTTCGCTTAACATCTGATCGCTGTTTTTTAAGGTAATATCGCCGACTGCCGAGGAGGAGACGTTTTGTACCGCCGCCATTGCCAAAAGCTTTTTCTCGACCGTTTTTGAATCCCTCGCCGCGCAGGATATATAGACATCCGCCGCCGCGGCGCTAAACTCAGTCCCCATCAGCCGCGAAAATGTCGTGCTGAAATACGCCGCGGTCAGAAAGAGAAGCACCGAGAGCCCCAGCGCGAAGGTAATCATGCGGCTGCGCCGCCCGTTTCGTTTATAGTTTTTCACGGCAAGCTGCCCTTCATATCCGAAGAGCTTGCCTAAAAGCTTTGACGCCTTCAGTTTTCCGCTTTTGACCTTGACCTCGCCCGCCTGACGGATGGCGTCGATCGCCGAGGTCTTTGACGCCCTTCTCGCCGGAATCAGCGCCGAGATGAAGATCGTCAGCACGCTGACAGAAATACTGCAGACGACAATCAGCCAGTTGACGCTGACCGAAAGTGGCCTATCGACGGGAATGGCGAATGCGGAAAGAATCGCGTCGGAAACGAATCGGAACGTGACGGCAATCCCCCCGATCCCCGCTAGGAGTCCTAAAGGAATCCCGACCGCTCCGAGAAGCAGTCCCTCAAAATACACGGAACGGCGCTTCTGACGTCTTGTCGCTCCCACGCTGGCAAGCATCCCGAGATAACGCGACCTCTGCCGAAACGAGATGGCGAATGAATTGTAGATCATCAGTACGGAGGCGATGATGATAATGATTAAAATCACCGCGCCGAAACCGCCGATAGCCAAAAGCACATCGTTGTCCCTGATGATACCGGAATATGCTAAAAGATCGCTGTGATAGGCGTCCGCGTCTATTTTTCCTATGCTTTGGGCTTGCGCCATGCTTCTATCCCAGATACTGTTGTTTAATTTATGATTTAAAACATAGGCGGTCAGATCGTGCTCTTTGCCGGTTGTGAGAACGGTCATCAGCGCGCTTGACCGCGTCTGCCGGTTGTCCGCGCCCGTGATGCCCGTGAGCACATACTGTTTTGACACATAGGCTTTTTTGTCGGCGTTCCACACACTGACCGTTATTGTGTCCCCGACCTGCCAGTCAAGCCTGTTTTCGTCTATAAAGCTCTGCGCGGCGACAATCTCGCCGGTCTTCGCCGGATATTTTCCCTGTGTAAGCGTAATGCCGAAATAGTCATAAAATGCTTCGTTGACCCCGCAGAGGTCCGTCTGTGTTTTCGGGCTGACGTTTTTTAAATCGACATCGACCCGTGTCCCGAGCTGCTCGACGGCGACGCCGGCGACGCCCTCGCTCCCGTTTAGCGTCTTTACGTCGTCAGCCGAGCAAAGGACATACGCCGTGTGCCAGTTTCCGCCGTAGGCGATTTCGACCTCCCTCATAAAGGTCAAAAAGGAGATGGCGCTCGTAAACACCGCCGTCACCATGGATACCGACAGAATGATGCCGATGACCGTGACAGCGGTGCGCTTTTTGTTGGCTTTTAAGTGGCGCAGCGTCAATTGATTTACGATATTCACGACAGGATCACCTCGTCTTTAACGATCCTGCCGTCCTCAACGGCAATGATCCTGTCCGCGCCGAGGGCTATGCGCTCGTCATGGGTGATGATGATGACCGTCTGATTGAACTTTTTATTCAGGTCCCTCAGCAGCCCGACGATTTCGCGGGTGTTTTTGCTGTCGAGGTTGCCGGTCGGCTCGTCGGCAAGGATGACGGCGGGATCGTTCATCAGTGCCCTGCCGATGGACACGCGCTGCTGCTGACCGCCCGACAGCTCGCCGGGCAGATGGGAGAGCCTGTCGCCGAGGCCGAGCGTCCCGACAAGACTTAAAAAGTGCTCCTTATTCGCCTTTTTCCCGTCGAGCAGGAGCGGCAGCGTCATATTCTCCTCGACGGTGAGAATGGGTATCAGGTTATAAAATTGATAGATGAGCCCTATCTGCCGCCTGCGGAAGATGGCGAGCGCCGTTTCGTCAAGGGTCGTGATATCCGTCCCGTCAACGAACACCTTGCCGGACGTCGGAACGTCGACGCCGCCTAAAATGTGGAGCAGCGTCGATTTTCCCGAGCCTGACGGGCCGACAATGGCAACGAATTGCCCCTTTGGAACAGTGAACGACACGTTGTCGAGCGCTTTTACCTCGGTATCGCCCCTGCCGTAGATTTTTGAGAGATTCTCAATCTTCAAAATGTCCAAAAAAATTCCTCCTGTAATCAATTCCTTCACCCGCATCATACCAGACTCAAGTGACGATCCGGTGACTTTTTTGATGACAGTTTTGTCACATTAGAATTTTCTGGAACCGAACGCAAAACACCGTACCCTTTCCCGTCTCGCTCTCCACCTCGATTTTCGCGTTTTCGCGGCCGAACACCGATTTGCTTAACGCCAGCCCGATTCCGACGCTGTCCGGAGAGCTGTTTTTACCCTTATAAAACCGCTCGAAGATATGCGGCAGATCCTCTTTGTCGATCCCTAAACCCGTATCCTTAATCACAAGCTCGGTGTAGAGCGGATTTTCCGCGCAAACAAGAGTCAGCTTTCCGTCTTCGCG
>CAYYFY010000089.1:0-7411 GCA_964471035.1 uncultured Eubacteriales bacterium | reverse complement strand
CCGCGCCTGACGGCGAGCCCGCCATCGCGGCGGCGACCGGCCTTGCTCAGAGCGCCGTCTGTGACGCGCTGAATTATTGGAAAAACGAAAATGTACTGATGGATACAGAGGCGAAAGCCGCGTCGGCGACCGCATCGGAGAAACCTTCCCGTCCCGAGCCCGCGCCTATAGGCGGCACACGGCTTCCCAAAGCCAAGCTGCCCACGCACGGCGACATCGCGCGCAGGCTCGGAGAATCGCCCGAGGTATGTTTTCTTTTCAGCGAGGCTGAAAGCGTTTTAGGGAACGTCTTCGGCTACGATACGCAGGCGCACCTGCTGTATTTCCACGATCATTACGGGTTTGCGCCTCCTGTAGCGCTCATGCTGGTTCAACATGCTAAGCTGCTCGGCAACACCTCGGTAGCTTTCTTAGGAAAGCTCGCTGAGTCGTGGGCGAAAAACGGCGTTTCGACCTTTTCTGACGCCGAACACCAGATTGAGATGCATAACCATGCCCTTAAGGCGTATACCAACCTGACACAAACTGTCCGTTTCCCTTCGCCAAGTCCGACCGACGACCAGCTAAAAAAGCTGCAGCAGTGGCTGTACGGTTTGGAATACGACACACCCGCTATCGCTTTGGCGTTCGAGAGAGCCGAGCGGGACGGGGAGAAGTTTTCCTTCAGAAAAGCCAATTCACTGCTCAGGCAGTGGTATGACAAGGGCTGGCGCGACGCCGAAACCATCGCCAAAATGACCGCTCCGGCTCCCGGCAAGAAGGGGAAGCCCGCGCGCTCCTACGATACGGACAAAATGGAGGCGTCTGTCAATCTTGAATGGATGAAGTACATAGAGGACGGTGATAAAAACCCATGAGATACACCGAGGAGATGTATGCGCGCGCCAAAGTCGAGCTTTTACGCCGCCGCGACGCCGCCGGAGCGCTCGCGAAGGCACACCGCGAGGAGTTGTTGGAGCGGCATCCCGAGCTTTCCTATCTGGAAACGGAGATGCAGACGACCGTTTTTGAGGCCATCTCGCTGCTCGGCAAGAACGGGGACATCGAAAAAACCGTCAAAAAATTGCGCGCGCGCAATTTACAGGCTCAAAAAGACAGAGCGGAGCTGCTGAAAATCGGCGGGTATCCGAAAAACTATCTCGACGCGCCATATACCTGTCCGCTCTGTGAGGACACGGGGTACACTGACGGGCGCTTCTGCGTCTGCCATCTTAAGCTGCTTAAAGTCTATGCCTGTGAGGCGCTTTCCAAAAGCTCGCCGTCGTCTTATTGCACCTTTGAAAACTTTGATCTCTCCTATTATTCCCTGAAACCCGACGAGGCGGGACGCAAGCCGCGCGAATATATGAAAGGTGCGCTTGGCCGCTGCCTTCACTATGTCGATACATTCCCCGCAGAGGCGCCGAATCTTTATTTTTGCGGACGGACGGGGCTGGGCAAGACCCACCTCTCGCTGGCTGTCGCGGGCGCTTTAACCCAAAAGGGCTTCAGTGTCGTCTATACGACGACGCAGAAGATGCTCGGCACCCTCGAAAAGGAGCATTTCTCCGACAATAACGACGGGACAGCCGAGGAGATGTACTTAACCTGTGACCTGCTCATCATCGACGATCTGGGCACCGAGTTTCTGACGAGCTTTACATCCGCGGCGCTGTACAACATCATCAACACCCGACTGCTGACCGAAAAGCCTGTTATTCTTAACTCCAATCTGTCCGGCGAAGAGCTCGACCAGCGGTACGGCGAGCGGCTCGCCTCAAGAATAGGCTCCTATGATCTTATACGTTTTTGCGGATGCGACATCCGCCAGCTGAAAAAAGAAAAACGAAAGGATTGATTGTATGCTCAAGGGCATCCCGCCCATCCTGTCTCCGGAGCTGCTCAAGGTCCTGTGCGAAATGGGTCACGGCGACGAAATCGTTTTGGGCGACGGCAACTTTCCGGCTGCCTCGAACGCCAGACGCCTGATCCGCTCGGACGGACACGGCGTACCGGAGCTGCTCGACGCGATTTTACAGGTTTTCCCCCTCGACCAGTATGTTGAAAGTCCGGTCATGCTCATGCAGGTGACGCCGGGGGACAGCGTCGTGCCGGTCATCTGGGACGACTACCGGCAGATCGCCGAAAAGCACAACGATAAAACGGATTTTTTGGAAATCGAGCGCTTTGCTTTTTACGAACGGACGAGGGAGGCATACGCGGTCGTCGCCACAGGCGAGTCGGCGCTCTATGCCAACATCATCTTAAAAAAAGGGGTAATAAAATAATTAGGAATGAGGAGTTCATGTTGGGCTGCGCTCGCGCCCATTATAATAGGTGAGGGCGAAGCCCTCCCGACATTCCTAATTCCTAATTCCTAATTCCTCATTCCTAACTCCTAATTCCTAATACGAAAGGTAGGTTTTTACAATGGCAATACCAACATCCTTAAAAACTTTTCTGGCTCTTTTTACCGCGCTGATGGTGCTCTTTTTCAACGCCATCAATCCCGACACGGGCGCGCCCGAGGGCGCCGAGCTCGTCGAAACACAGACCTTCACGCTGGTTGACGCACTCACGCGCGCCCAGGGGCTCACGACCGATGGAGAAGTCTATTATTTCAGCTCCAATTTCTTTTTGCTCAAAACCACCTTCGAAGGTGAGGTGCTCGCGAGCAATATGATGGCCATCCCGAACGAGTTGCTGCTCAAAGGCTCCAACCACATCGGCGGCATCAGCTTTCACAACGGGCTGATTTACGCCCCCATCGAGGACGGCAGCGATTATCTGCACCCGTATATCGTCCTCTTTGACGCCGAAACACTCCAGTGTACCGGCGAGATTCACGAGCTGCCGCAGGAGCTGCACACCGAGGGTGTGCCGTGGGTCGCCGTCGACGCGGCGCGCGGCTGCTTCTACACAGCCGAATGGAACCACGCCAAGGTGCTCAACGTCTTTGATCTTGCCACCTTCACGCTGATTAAGACCGTCCCGCTCGTTGACGGCGAGGGCAACCCCGCCGAGCTCCACCGCATTCAGGACGCGGAGATGCACGACGGTCTGCTGTATTGCTCCGCCGACATCGACGAGGCAAAGCCCATCCTTACCGCCGACCCCGAAACGGGCGTCGTCACAAAGCTCTTTGACCGCAACCTCGGCGACGCGGAGGCGGAGGGGCTGACTATCCGCGACGACGGCGCTGGCGGATTCTATATCGTCACCACCGACGCCGGACGTCTCAACGGCACCTCTGTTGATATGCATGTCCGCACATACAAATTATTGGCTGGCGATTAAAATAACCAACCGTTAGGTTCCTTTAAATCTGATGTCTGACATCTGAAATCTGACATCAAATCCTTACTATATAAAGGTAGAAATTTAAATACATAAGGAGTTAATCGTCATGAATAAGCCTAAAATCGGTCTCCGGCCCATCATCGACGGCCGCTGGGGCGGCGTCCGCGAAAGCCTTGAGGAAAAGACATTGAGTATGGCAAAGTCCGCCAAAGCCCTGATTGAGGCAAACGTCTTTTACGCCGACAGCACACCCGTTGAGTGCGTCATCTCGCCGTGCTCGATAGGCGGGGGAGCCGAAGCCGCGAAGTGCGCGGAATTTTTCGCGACGCAGAACGTCTGCGCGACGCTTTCGGTCACCCCGTGCTGGTGCTACGGCAGCGAGACGATGGATATGGACCCGACGACTGTCAAGGCCGTCTGGGGCTTCAATGGCACCGAGCGCCCCGGCGCGGTATACCTTGCCGCCGTCATGGCCGCCCACGCCCAGAAGGGGCTGCCCGCCTTCTCTATCTACGGACACGACGTGCAGGACGTCACCGACGCTTCGATTCCCGACGACGTGCGGGAAAAGCTGCTGCGCTTCGCGCGCTGCGCGGTCACGGTCGGTCAGATGAAGGGCAAGACCTATGTCAGCGTCGGCAACGTGTCGATGGGCATCATGGGCTCGTACTGCGACGCGTCGTTCTTCCAAAAATACCTCGGCATCCGCTCCGAGTGGGTCGATATGGTGGAAATCCGCCGCCGCGTGGAGCTGGGCATCTACGATCACGAGGAATTCGAGCGTGCGCTCGCCTGGACGAAAGCCAACTGCCCCGAGGGTTTTGACAAGAACCCTCCCGCCGAAAAGGAGGGTGTCGGCTATACGCAGTCCTCGCGTGAGCGCAAGGACCTTGAGTGGGAATATGTCGTCAAGATGACGCTGATTTGCCGCGACATCATGCTGGGCAACCCGAAGCTCGCTTCTGTCCGTCCGGTAGGCGAGGAAGCCGAAAAAGCCGGAGCGCTGACTACCGGCTGGCACGAGGAAGCTTTGGGCAAGAACGCCATCATGAGCGGTTTTCAGGGACAGCGCCAGTGGACCGATCATATGCCCAACGCCGACTTTACGGAAGCCATCCTCAATTCGAGCTTCGACTGGAACGGCAAGCGCGAGCCGTTGATCTTCGCCACCGAAAATGATGGGCTCAACGGCGTTTCCATGCTGTTCGGAAAATTATTAACCAACGCGGCGGTCATGTTCTCCGACGTGCGTACCTACTGGAGCCCCGAGGCTGTGAAACGCGTTACCGGCTATACGCCCGAGGGTAACGCCGCGGGCGGCTTTATCCATCTGATAAACTCCGGAGCGACCGCTCTTGACGCTACAGGCGCTTCGAAAGATAAGGACGGTACCCCCGTCATGAAGAAATGGTGGGAGGTCACCGACAGCGACATAAGCGCCATGCTCGCCGCCACCGACTGGTGTCCGGCGGACAAGGGCTACTTCCGCGGCGGCGGCTATTCGTCGCACTTTAAGACCGGCGCCGAGATGCCCGTCACCATGCTGCGCCTCAACCTTGTCGAGGGTGTCGGCCCGTGTATGCAGATCGCCGAAGGCTTTACCGTCACGCTGCCCGACGACGTCCACAAGAAGCTCGACAGCCGTACCGACCCCACCTGGCCGACGACATGGTTTGCCCCGCGCCTTACGGGCGAGGACGCGTTCAAGGATGTCTATTCGGTCATGGCCAACTGGGGCGCCAATCACGGCGCCATCGGCTACGGTCACATCGGCGCGGACGTGATCACGCTGTGCAGTATGCTGCGTATCCCGGTCTGTATGCACAATGTCTGCGACTGTAAAATCTACCGCCCGCACGCCTTCTCGGCGTTCGGTACCAAGGACCTTGAGGGCGCCGACTACAGAGCCTGCGCCGCCTACGGTCCGCTTTACCGTTAATCGCACTTGCATTCGACCGCTGCTTAATTGCGGCGGTTTTTTTCATTGACAAACCTATTGACTTTATGTATAATATAATGGTTTAAGTATATTTCTGCGCAAAAAATGTCAAAAACCATTGGCGCGTGCGATTTGAGGACTGCAAATGCAACTTCTTGTTGTCTGTCAGTATTATTCACCGGAGCCCTTCCGTATCAGCGACATCTGTGAAGAGCTTGTTGCTTTGGGGCACAGCGTGACCGTGCTGACCGGGCTTCCGAATTATCCGGCAGGAACCGTACTTCCCGATTACAAAAAGAATAAACGACGGGATGAAGTGATAGGCGGGGTCAAAGTCCGCCGTTGCTTTACCATTGGAAGAAGGAGCGGCGCTTTTTTCAGACTGTTGAATTATTACAGCTACGCCCTGTCCTCGTGGCTCTCCGTTTCAAAGCTCAAGGACGATTTTGACGCAGTCTTCGTCTATCAGCTGTCGCCTGTGATGATGGCAAAAGCCGGAATCCGTTACAAGAAAAAATACGGCAAAAAACTGGTGCTGTACTGTCTTGACTTGTGGCCGGAAAGTCTGGCGGCGGCTGGAATAAAACGATGTTCACCGCTTTACCGCCATTATCTGAATTTGTCGGAAAAAATATACCAACAGGCGGACAAGCTACTCGTAACCTCTAAAGGGTTTCAAAACTACCTTTCCGAACATTTCGGCATTGAAGAAAGTAAGATTGATTATTTGCCGCAATACGCGGAGGGCTTCTTTTCTCCAAAAGCCTGCCGCAAAGAGAAGGATGGCTTTACCGATTTGCTGTTCGCGGGTAATATCGGCGCAATGCAAAGCGTTGACACCATCATTGACGCGGCGGCTTTACTAAAGGACAATCCAAAAATCCGCTGGCACATCGTCGGAGACGGCTCCGAATATGAACGCTGCCGCGCCTATGCAGACAGCCTGCAGCTTAAAAATCTGACCTTTCACGGCCGCAAGCCTCCGGAGGAAATGCCCGGATTTTACAGTATGGCTGACGCCATGCTTGTAACGATGTCCAAGGATCCCGTGCTCTCTTTAACGCTGCCCGGTAAAATTCAATCCTATATGGCAGCCGGCAAACCTATTTTGGGCGCGGTTGACGATGAGGCCGCCGCCACTATCGCCGAAGCGGGCTGCGGCATTTGCGCGGCGGCGCAGGACGCGAAGGGTCTCGCCGAAATAGCTCTCCGTTTTTCAAAATTCAATTCCGCGGAGGAAATGGCACAGAATGCCCGCAATTATTACGAAAAACGTTTTTCAAAGGAAAGTTTCATGATTTATATTGTGAAATCCCTCAAGGAGACGGCGGACAACGAAAAACCCGAAAGCTTTACCGACATCACGGCGACATAAAAAAATTAACTTGATAACCGTGAGGACTGCCAATGGAACAACCACGAATCTGTATCGTTACAACAAGAAACCTTTTTGATGCTCCCTGCCTTGATAAATACCGTCAAAATATTGAGCAGGGTTTTGACATTATTTACTGGGATCGCTGTGGAATCAGTGACGACTGCGGCGCTGTCAACCATTATAGGTTTGTCGGGATATTATCGCCGGACGCCAGTAAAACAACTAAACTTAAGGAATATTTCCGGTTCTATATGTTCGCAAACCGTCTACTGAAAAAACATAGGTATGAAAAACTGATTGTTTTCCCGACACAGATGGGGTGGCTTATCTCAAACAGACTTGCCCGCGAATATAAGAATAAATATTTGCTTGATGTTCAAGATTATGCTGGAGAACACAACAAACTGATTAACGCGATAACAGCGCGAAACATTAAAAACGCGAATATTTGCAGTGTCACTTCTCCGGCTTATACGCGTTTTTTGCCGCGGCAAGATTATCTGATTTCTCATAATACTCAGAATATTGACGCGCAGATAATATGCGATTATCGAAATCGGAAGCGTGATGCCAATAAGCCGATTACCTTATCCTTTATCGGCTTCGTTCGGTTCATTCCCCAGCAAAAGCAAATATTATTGGCTTTTAAAAATGATACGCGCTTCCACCTGAAATTTATCGGCCGCGGTTCCGAACAGCTTGAAGATTTTTGTCTTAAAAACAAAATCAACAATGTATCCCTGATCGGGCTCTTTGATCGCAAAGAACTGGGAAAGTTCTATATGGAAACCGATATGGCTATCAACATATATGGA
>CAYYFY010000088.1:0-7429 GCA_964471035.1 uncultured Eubacteriales bacterium | reverse complement strand
CTCGGCGATTATAGCGGGGCGGGCCTTTCCTCCGGCACGGCGACCGACGATTTCGTCTATGCCGCCGGGCTCGCGATGGACCCGGCGACGATGAAGCGGCGCGCGGATGCTGTTTCGGTCAGCGACGAGGTGCGCATCTGCCTTGAGAATATCGGCATCCTGCTGGCCGAGGAAGGGTTGGCGCTGCGCGATGTCGTCAAGACGACCTGCTATCTGATTGAGCCGAAGGATTTTTCTAATTTCAACACCGTCTACGCGCAGTACTTTACCGCCGATCCGGCGCGGTCAACCGTCTTTGTCAAGGCGCTGCCAAAAGGGGCGCTCGTCGAAATCGAGGTCACCGCACAAACGAAAATCATCTGAAAAAGAACGCGCTCCGGAGCATTAAAGCTTCAGAGCGTGTTTGATTTTTTTGGCGGTATCTGACTTTCCATCGTTATAAAACGCAGAGTCGCACCATTCCTCGTACAGCGTTTTTCGCTCGGCGAACAGCTGTCGCGGGCTCTTTTGAAGCGAGAGCGGGCGTCCGGCGGTTTCCAGCTTGTCAATAGCGTAATTCAGCAGTACGATAGTACCGTTCTGGGAGAGCCAATAGCGGTTTTCGGGTACCGTGACAACGCCGCCGCCCGCGGCAATAACCGCGCCGCTCTGGTTTCCGATTTCTTTTAATACCGCGGTTTCAAGCTCCCGAAAACCTTTTTCACCTTGTTGCGCGAAAATTTCAGGAACGGTCATACCCGCTTTTTCACACAAAAGCTGATCGGTATCATAAAACGGTCTCCCCGTAAGAGCGCTAAGCTTCCGCCCGACCGACGACTTACCACAGCCGGGCATCCCGATGAGAACGACATTCTTCGTCTGCCGTGTCAAGCTGTCAGTGATTTTTTCTATTTTGCCGTCGGGAATCCTTTTTCCCGTAAACAGCTCGCTTGCCGCCTTTGCTTGCGCGACCAGCATCAAAAGACCGTTTTTAGCGGGAATACCGCGCTCCCGCGCGTCATACAGCAGCCTCGTTTGAGCGGGGTTATAAACCATGTCGAGCACGAGGGTACACGCCGTAAACGGGCTCAGGTCAACGGGCGCTTCTCCGGTATGCGGAAACATACCGACGGGCGTGGTGTTGATTATCAGCTTCGCGTCGTAGTGGGGATTTAAGTTGGAGTAGTTGTTTTCGCCCGTCCGCGAAATGGTGACCGTGTCGGCGCCGAGGTCAGAAAGCACCGCGCGCACCGCCTTTTCAGTGCCGCCGCTGCCTAAGATCAGCGCCTTTTGCCCTTTGAGCTTTTCGGCATCCGCTCCGAGCAGGGAGAGAAAGCCGAAATAATCCGTATTGTCGCCGTAATATGTCCCGTCGGCCTGCTTAATCACCGTGTTGACGCTGCCGATTTTTTTCGCGCGGTCGGAAAGCGCACCGCAGTAGGGGAGTACATCGGTCTTATACGGAATGGTTACATTGAAGCCGTCTAAGGGGTTTTCCCGCAAAAACGCGTCAAGCTCTTCTCTTTTTTGCGGATAGAGCGCGTAGTCGTAATCGCCGAGCAGCTTATGAATCGGCGGGGAAAAGCTGTGCCCTAAGGGGAACCCTATCAGTCCGAACCGCACTTATACCACCTCGGAATAGCTGCCGAGGTATTTCATCGACAGGCACAGCTCGTCGAGGCTGCCGAACACCTGTAGAAGGCTTTCCTCGTATACGGAGGTCTCAAGATCGAAATAGAACATGAACTCGAAATCGCTGTTCGGGAGGGGACGGCTTTCAAGCTTAATCAGGTTGATGCCCAGTGCGTAAAAGCGCGACAGCGTCCTGTACAGCGAACCGGGCTTGTGCGGCAGCACCATCATGATGCTCGTCTTGTCCGCGCCGGGATAGATTTCAAGGTTTTTGGAAATACAGATGAAGCGTGTGTAGTTGTTGCCTGAATCCTGCACCGATTCCTTGAGGCAGGAAAGGCCGTAAATGGCCGCGCACGAGCGGCTCGAAATGGCGGCGGCGTCCTTTCTGCCCGACTCAAACAGGAGTTTCGCGGCTTCGGCGGTGTTTTCACAGGCGGTAATTTTTACGTTGCCGAGGGTTTTTATAAAGTACCCGCACTGCGCGATGGCCTGCTCATGGGTGATGATCTCCTTGATGTCCGTTATCTGTACCCCGTTGTTTACGAGTAAGCAGTGGTCAACCTTGACGCGCGTGCTGCGCACGATGGAAAAATCGTACTTCATCATCAGATCGTAGATTTTATTGACCGAGCCCGCCGTGCTGTTTTCGAGCGGCAGAACGCCGTAGCGGCAAAGCCCCTGCGCGATGGCGGAAAACACGCCCTCAAAGGAAGAAAAATACATCAGATTCGGCGCGTGGAACAGCTTTTCGCACGCCTGCTGCGAGAACGCGCCCTCGACGCCCTGACACGCGACGAGCGCCCTTGAGGGGAAAACCTTTTCGGTATGCTCAACGGCGTGCAGAATCTTACGCTGTAAACCGTTTAAGCCCTCGGTCGTGCACTTTTTCTGATGAGCGCGGCTGAGCTCGAAAATCAGTGAATACAGCGGGTCGGTGTACGCGGCAAGCGGCTCGCCGGCCTTTTCGGCAATAACGGCGAGCTTCTCGCGCTCACGCGACGGGTCATTGATAGGCAGATTGTGCTCGTTTTTGTAGGCGGCGATTTTGGCGGCGACATCCATGCGCTCGGCAAAAAGCCGAATCATCTGATCGTCGATGCCGTCTATCTGCTGCCGATAATCCTGTAAGTCCATATGATTTCCCCCTTAAATGTACATTTTATAATCCAAAAACGCGTCATAGACGGCAAGAGCCGCTGCGGCTTCGATACACGGAACCGCCCTCAAGGCGATACAGGGGTCGTGCCGTCCGGTGATTTTTATCGTGCGCGGTTCTTTTGCCGATAGGCTGACGGTCGCCTGTTCCTTACTAATCGAGGCAGTCGGCTTGACGGCGGCTTTAAAGAGCAGGGGCATTCCTGTCGAAATACCGCCTAAAATTCCGCCGTGGTCGTTTTTGACCGTGACGACCTTGCCGTCTTTTATAGCATAAGGGTCGTTGTTCTCGCTGCCGCGCGCGGCGGATCCGGCAAAGCCGCTGCCGAACTCGATCCCCTTGATGGCCGGTATGCCGAAGACAATCTGGGCGATACGGCTTTCCAGTCCCGCAAACATTGGCTCGCCGATTCCGACGGGAAGACCTAAGACGGCGCATTCGACGACGCCGCCGACCGAATCGCAGTCCTTACGAACCTGCTCGATGAGCGCCGCCATGCTTTCGCCCGCTTTTGCGTCGCAGACGGGAAGCGCGTTTTTCAATATGTTTTCAAAATCCTCCGTACAGATGGCAATTGGGTCAAAGGGTTTGTCGGCAACGTCGCCTACGGAAAGCAGATGCGCCCCGATACGGATGCCCTCTTTCTTTAGGAGCTGCATACAGATACCGCCGGCGAGGACGAGCGGCGCGGTCAGCCTTCCCGAAAAATGACCGCCTCCGGCTATGTCGGCGGCGCCGCCGTATTTTTTCGCCGCCGTAAAGTCGGCGTGACCGGGGCGCGGTTCGTCGGCGAAGGCGGCGTAGTCGCCGCTTTTCGTATCGGTGCTCAGAAAATTAGCCGCCAGCGGCGCGCCGCAGAGTCTGCCGCCCGAAAGTCCCGACAGAATCTCAAATTCGTCGGCTTCGCGCCGTTTCGTGCCTAAGGGATTGCCCGCGGGGGAACGCCGTCTGACAAACGCCGCAAGCGCTTCTATATCGAGAATGTGACCGGCGGGCAGTCCGTCGATAACCGCCCCGACGGCAGCGCCGTGCGACTGCCCGAAAATCGAGACGCGGATATTTTTGCCGAATGAAGAGCTCATGCCGTTTCCTCCTTTATGACTTTCGCGCCGAGCGCCGTGAGGTCCTCAAAAAACGAGGGATAGGATTTATTGACCGCTTCTGCGTTTTCGATGACGACCGGATTCTCACAGAGTACCGCCGCCGCCGCGCAGGCCATAACGATCCGGTGGTCGCCGAAGGCATCGACCGTACCGCCCCTGAGCGTTTCGGTTCCCCGCACAGTCAGCCCGTCGCCGGTCTCTTTAATGTCCGCGCCAAGCGCCGACAGCGACTGTGTGACGGTAAAGAGCCGGTCGCTCTCCTTGAGCCGTAGGCGCCCCGCGTTTTCTATATGGGTCACACCCTCAGCCGCGGCGGCAACGACGCAGAGGGCGGGGACTAAATCGGGGTTCTCCGACGCGTCAACAGTGATTCCTTTAAGTGTGCCGCTTTCGACTGTCACGCCGTTTTCATTTTCTGAGACGGACGCTCCGAAGCCTCTTAAAAACGCGCATACCGCGCGGTCGCCCTGCGCCGAGAGGGGAGAGAGTCCGCCGACGGTGACGCTTCCCCTTGCGGCGGCGGCGCACAGGAAAAACGCGGCGTTCGACCAGTCGCCCTCGGTTATACTTATGTAAGGTGAGTGGTAGACTTGTCCGCCGAAAATGCGAAAGGTGTCGTCGTAGGCTTCGATATGAATGCCGAAGCGTTCAAGCACCGAGAGCGTCATATCGACATAGGGCTTTGATTGAAGCGGGCTGGTGAGTACGATTTCGCTGTCGCCTAAAAGCAGCGGCAGAGCGAAAAGCAAGCCGGTTATATACTGCGACGAGATGTCGCCGGGGAGCTTGTAAAGACCGTTTTTCAGCTGTCCTTCGGCGGTTAAAAGGCGCGTGCCCTTGCCAGAAAGCCGTATGCCGTGTTCCTCTAAGAGCGTAAACAGAGGTTCCATCGGGCGTTCAGGCAGCCGTCCATGTAAAACCAATTGCGCCGTTTTGCCAAGAGCGCAGGCGACGGGCAGCAAAAAGCGAAACGTAGAGCCGCTTTCGCCGCAATCGAGGGAACAAGCCGAGTCGGTTGTTTGCGGCGTGACGGCAAATCCTTGCGCGTAGGGCGTAACGTCGGCGCACAGCGCGTTTAGGCAGCTTACGGTCGCCTTTATGTCGTCGGAGAGCGTCTCGCACCGCACGACCGTTTTTTTATCCGACAGGGCGGCGGCGAGGAGCAGCCGGTGCGCGTCGGATTTTGAGGCGATCGCCTTGACTGCGCCGCGCGGCGTAAACGGGAAAACGGTCACTCTCATATGCTGAGTCCTAATCTTAAGAAGTCGCGCGCTTCGTCGAGGGTGACGGTCTTAAGCGTGCTTTCGCCGACGGCGCGGGGGACGACGAGCGTAATCTTTCCGGCGCTGCGTTTTTTGTCCGACAGCATTGCCTCAAACAGAGCTTCCTCGCTGAAATCCGTCGCCGTGGGCAGCCCGTAACGCTCCAGCATGGCGATGATGTCCCTTTGGCAGCTGCTGTAACAAATCCTCTTTTTTACACAGGCGGCGGCGATGAGCGACAGACCGATGGCGACGGCGCTGCCGTGGGGGACCGTAAACCCGCTGCACTGCTCAACGGCGTGACCGAAGGTATGCCCGAGATTTAATAGATGCCTAAGACCGGTGTCGCGCTCGTCGGCGCCGACGATGTCACGTTTGATCTCGACGCAGCGCGTGATGACCTCACGGATATTCAGCTTCTCCGGCGCGCTCAGCTGTTCAAACAGCTCGGCGTCACAGATGACGGCGTATTTGATGATCTCGGCAAAGCCGTTTGCCGTCTCGGTCCGGTCAAGTGTTTTCAAGGTGTTGCAGTCGCAGACGACCAGCTCCGGCTGATAGAAAGCGCCCGCCATATTTTTCCCACAGGCGAGATTGACGGCGGTCTTTCCGCCGACGGAGGAATCGACCGCGGCAAGCAATGTCGTCGGTACCTGCACAAGGCGGATGCCCCGAAGGAAAACCGCCGCCGCGAAGCCCGCCAGATCGCCGACGACGCCTCCGCCTAAAGCAAATACGGCGTCCGACTGCGTCAGCCGGTTTTCGGTAAAAAAATTCAATAGAGCGATCAGTGTAGCGGTGGTCTTGGACGATTCGCCGTGGGGAAAAACGAATTTGACCGTCTCAAAACCGGCTTTACTTAGCGACTCCTCAAGCGTCCCCGCATACAGCCCGTCAACGGTGTCGTCGGTGACGATTGCCGCTTTCCCTGCCGGAAAGCGCCGTAAAGCGAGCATACCGACGTCTTTGAGAAGTCCTTCCCCGATGAATACGGGATACGTTTTGCTCGGCGTTTTAACCGATACGGTGTTCATCTGCCGTCCACCTTTTCTTTGAGATCGCTGCCCGCGGCAAGCAGCGCGTGCAGCGCCGCGCCGTCGCCGGAAGCGAGAGCGTCTTTATATTGGTTCAAATGATCGATCAGAATAGTAAGCTCGCGCGTCAGGTTGTCGGCGTTCTCCATGAACAATCCGCTCCACATGGCGGGGTTGAGCCGCGCTACTCTGGTCAGATCCTTGTAGCTGCCCGCTGAAAAGCCCTGATGAGACAGCGCCGACGGGCTCTTGATATAGGCGTTGGAAACGACGTGCGCGAGCTGCGAGGTGTAGGCGATGATCTCATCATGCTTTTCTGCGGTGATAGCCGAAATCTGCCCGAAGCGCACGGGCGCGAGCAGCCGTTTCACGCGGTCGAGCAGCGCCATATCGTCAAAGACCGACGGGACAATGACCATACTCGCCCCGTCGAAAAGGTCGGGGGCGCTGCTGCGAAAGCCGCTGTTGTGGGTTCCCGCCATCGGGTGGCCGCCGACGAAGGTGAAGCCGTACTCCTTCGCGAGCGCAAAACCGGTCTTGCAGATATTCCGCTTGGTGCCGCAGCAGTCGATGACGAGTGTATGAGGCGCGATGTGCGGGGCTGCCTCTTTGAGATAAGCGACGGCGTCGTCCGGGTAGAGGGCAATCAGGATCCCGTCGCACGCGGCGATATTATCGAAGCTCAATTCTTTATCAACCGCGCCGAAAAGAGCGGCAATGTCGGTGATCCGCGGGTCGGCGTCAAAGCCGCAGACGGTTACGTCCGAATCGCGCTTATACGCCTTTGCCAGCGAGCCGCCGATGAGCCCGAGTCCTACGATACCAATTATCATCCGAATAGAGCCTCCCGTACCTTATTCACCCGCGCGGCGACATCGGCGAACTGGAAGGGCGTCAGACACTGCGCGCCGTCGCACAGCGCGTGCTCGGGGTCGTTGTGTACCTCAATGATCAGTCCATCGGCTCCGGCAGCCGCCGCGGCGACGGACATCGTCGGGACAAGCCGCGACAACCCTGTCCCGTGGCTAGGATCGACGACGACCGGCAGATGCGACAGCTCATGGAGCATGGGCACCGCCGACAGATCGAGGGTGTTGCGCGTATACGTTTCGATGGTGCGCATACCCCGCTCACAGAGAATGATGTTCTCGTTGCCGCTCGCCATGATGTATTCGGCGCTCATGAGCAGTTCCTTGAGCGTGTTGGCAAGCCCCCGTTTGAGTAAAATGGGATTCTTAAGCTTGCCCAGCTCCTTGAGCA
>CAYYFY010000087.1:0-7495 GCA_964471035.1 uncultured Eubacteriales bacterium | reverse complement strand
CGCTGTTCGACCTCTATCAAAAGGAGCGCCGCGTTTTTGAGGCGGCTCTCGAGGATGAGGCAATGACGGTGCTTTTAAGCGCTGATGAGCAGACCGTTGACGGTCGCATCGCCGAGGCCATCCGCATACTCAATAAGGCGAACACTAAGCGTAAAAACGGCGCGCTCGCCGGACGGATCAACGCTCTTGCCGACCTGCTTTTCGAGCATATCGGCGCACAGCTCACACAGTCAAAGCATTTCGCCTGCAACTGGGACCGCGGCGCGTTTGTCGAGTGCCTGAATATCCCCTTGAACGACCGTCGGTATATCCTGAAATGCCTTGACAACGCCAGTACCATGACGTCCGGAAGTGAAAAATTTGCCGCCGTGCGGGCGCTGACCGGACGCACCGACCCCGGCGAGGGCGGTTTTTATACCGACTGCGGCACGCCTGATAGCTTTAGCCGGTTTGAGAATTACGGCAACTATAAAAATGACTCCGGCTTTTTTGAGACACCTTTAACCTCGTATCTGATGCCCTCGCCGTTCGAGGACAAGGATACCGACCGCGTGCCCAACGCGTGGCGGCAAAACGTGTCGATTTTATACCGGATGCCGCTCGTCATGAACTACGACGGGCTCGACCCAAACGCCGCATACACGATTCGCACGGTATACGCGAAATACCATACGGTACACATCACGTTACGCGCGGGCAAAAACGCCGACGTTCTTGTCCACGATGAAATCGCAGTAGATGTACCATTTATCGAAGTCGAGCATATCCTCCCCAAAGAGGCGTATACGGACGGCTGCCTACGCCTGTCATTCACCGTGCGCGACGGCGAGCGCGGTCCGAACATATCTGAAGTATTGATAGGAAATGCGCTATGACACTGCTCCCGACAGACGACCACGACGCGCTCATCGGTTTTTATCGGCAGAATGACCTCGAGGTATCCGACAGCATCGTAAAAGACGATTGCCCCGTGTATAGCCTGCTTGCGTTTGATGGCGGGACACTTGATGGCGGGACACTTGACGGCGGGACGCTTGCCGGAGCGGCGACGCTCTCACAGCGGCACAGGCAGTTCGTTCTTGATTACGTCGCCGTCCTGCCCGCTTATCGCCGTCAAAGCTTAGGCGCGCAGCTTACGAATGCGCTGCTGGAAAAAGCAAAGGCTCTGGGCGCAGAGCGCGTACACATCGTGACGCGCAATAAACCGTTTTTCATGAGCCTCGGCTTTTTTGACGGCGCGAGCGGCGCGCTTGAGCTTACAAAGGACTGCAAGGATTGCGGACAGTACAACGTTTCCTGTTTCCCCGTTGAAATGATTTTTGAATTTTTGGAGGTTTAATTCTTTTTATGAGTTTGAACAGAGAGCAGTTTATCGCCTTGAAAGCGAAGCTGTTATGCTTTGGCGTCGCCATCGATGAAACCATCGTCCCCGAACTGCTCGCGGAATATCCCGATTTTTTTGTCAAGGGCTTTATCAACGCCGTCAACCTGCACATCGGCGACTCCAATCTGAGCGTCAGCGTCGCCGAACGTTTCTCGGCTATGTCTGATATTGTCTTAAAAAAAGATGATGGCGGATATTATCTTCAATACGGCGGGGAAAAGGTGCCGATTCAGTTTTTCCCCCCTCTGCCGAAGACCGGCACCATCGTTGACGAGCTGGCACGCCTTCACGCGCCGGACTGCATCAACATATGGCCGAGCACGGTCTGCTGCTACGATACCCCCGAACAGAAGTGCAAATTCTGCTCGCTGAACTCCGCGGCAAAGGAGCCGATTCCCATCGGAGAGCTTGCAAGCGGTCTTAAAAAGCTGCTGGCGCAGCTATCTCTTGGCTACACGCTTAACTTCAGCGGCGGCACTTACAAAAACCCCGACCGTATGGCTCAGTACTGGCGTTCCCTCACTTTGGCCATCCGTGAGTTTTCAGGCTGTCCTATCACTATTGAACTCGCGCCGCCGTCCGACCTTTCTTTGATTGCGGCGCTCAAAGAGAGCGGCGTCACCGTCGTCATATTGAATTTAGAAATCGCCGACGACAGGCTGCGAAAGGAAATCTGTCCCGGCAAATCCAATATTTCTTATGAGCACTATTACGCCGCGCTTAAAGAAGCCGTACGCGTTTTCGGAAAAGGACAGGTATCGAGCGTCCTTATAGGCGGCATTCAACCTTGGGAGGATATACTGCGCGAATGCGAAAGACTCGCTTCTATCGGCGTCTTTCCGACAATCATGCCGTTTCGGCCGTTCGACGACTGTACTTACGCGCTTTTTCGCCGCTGCGACCCCGATGAGCTTGTCGTGATGAGCGAAAAGCTCGGCGCGCTGCTGCGCGAGTTCGACCTTAATCCCGCCTGCCAGCCGGGCTGTACCAAATGCGGCGGCTGTTCGATCGAAAACGACTGTTACCATAAATAATCAGGCAAAACCCGACAAAAGCTGTTGCCTTTTACCCTAAAATACGGTATACTGTCCTCATACTTTTTTCCGAAAGGGATTCAAGGTCATGAGGATTTTTTTACGCGTCGTTTCACTGTTTCTCTGTGTATTGCTCGCTTTGTCCTTCTGCGCCTGCGGCAAAAACCAAGGCAATACCGACACCTCCACGGGCACCGACGCACAGGATGTCCCGGCAGGGCTTGTCATCAACGAATACTGCTCGAAGAACGAGGCTGTGCTGTACGACAGCGACGGCGACTATAACGACTGGTTAGAGCTGTATAATCCAACCGACAAAACGGTTTCCCTGTCCGGCTACACGCTTTCCGACGACCCCGCGGACACCTCAAAATGGGCGTTCCCCGAGACGTCGTCGGTCGAGGCGGGCGGCTATCTGCTCATTTACCTGTCGGGTAAGAATATCATAAAAGAAAACGGGGAGATACACGCGTCGTTTAAAGTAGGCGGGGACGACAAATCGCTGATTTTGAGCTATAAAAGCAGAGCCGCCGATACCGTCGCCGTCATGGAGCTTGACGAAAACACCTCCTACGGGCGCGGTCCGGACGACCCGACGAAATTCTATTACTACGCGAAGCCGACCCCGGGCAAAATGAATACGACGACCGGTTTTGAGACGCTCGCTCTTGTTCCGCCCTATGAACAGCGCAAGGTCACGATAAGCGAGGTCTCCGCCGCCTACGCGACCGGCAACAGGGAGGACACCTTCTACGACTGGATCGAGCTTTTTAATCATACCGATAAGCCCGTAAGCCTCAAAGGCTACGGGCTTTGCAAAAGCCTCTCGGGGGTTGTTCATAAATTCACCGACCTGACAATCGACGCGCACGGTTATGCGATCGTCAACGCCGCGGGCAAAAAGGGAGCCGCCGCCGAGCTTGACGACGAATACGCGCCGTTTACCGTCAATAGCGCGGGCGAGGAAATTTATCTGCTGAACCCCGACGGCTCGACGCATGACGTCTTTTCCACCGGCAAGCTGCGCATCGGGCTGACGAGCGGGCGCACAAGCGGTGAGGCGCGCGTCTATTACACCAAGCCAACCCCGGGCAGAGCGAACGCCAAAACCTTTTATACCGGCTATAACACTCCTCCCGTCTTTGAAAAAGGCGGCGGCTACGCCGCATCGGATGACATTCTGACCGTCTCGTGCGCCGCGGGCGGCACCGTCCGCTTTACGACAGACGGCAGCGAGCCGACCGTGAAATCACAAGTCTACACCGAACCTTTACAGCTTAATGGCTCGCTCACTTTACGCGCCGCCGTGTTCTCCGATACGCTGCTGCCCAGCGACAGCGTCAGCGAAACCTACATCATCGGGCAAACGCACACGATTCCTGTAGTCTGTATCTCCTCGGACCCTGACGGTCTGTTCAGCTATAGAAACGGCATCATGGCAAAGGGACCGGGCTATGAGGGCGACGTCTTCCCCTACACCCGGGCGAATTTCTGGAAAAACTGGGAACGCGAAGCGACTATAGAGTACTATGTTGACGGCAAAAAAGAATTGGAATTCAACGCCGGTATCTGCCTGTTCGGGCAGTACACGAAAGCCTATGATCAGAAATCCTTAGCGCTGCACCTGCGCGACAGTTATGGCGAGGACGAAATTACCTACCCATTTTTCGAGGGGAACGCCATCACCACCGTCAATGATCTCGTCTTACGCGCGGGCGGTCAGGATCAGAACAAAGCCAAGCTGCGGGACGCGTTTGGCCGCGAGGTACTTGAGGAGTATTCAAAGGCTGCCACGATGGACTGGCAGCCCGTCGCCGTCTACATAAACGGCAAGTACTGGGGCTACTATGACCTGCGCGAGAAGATCAACGAGAGCTACCTTGAATCCCATCAGGGCATCAATCCGGACGCCGTCGATATCGTCAAGGGCGATTCCATTGAGCTTGCGGGCAGTAAAGAGCGATACTGGGACCTTTTCGACTACATGAAATCCCACGACATCACAAAGCCCGCCATTTATAACTACGTCGCCTCCCAAATGGACATCGACTGCTATATCGACTACCTGATCGCGGAGATCTTCTTCTGCAATACCGACACGGGCAACATCAAGTTCTACCGCGGCTACGAAAAGAGCGATAAATTCGAGTGGGTCATTTACGATCTGGACGTCTCTTTAAGCACGGCGAGCATCAACGGCGGCTACAACTCGATGTGGGGGATGTTTAACCCCCAGGGGCACGGCAGCGCCTATATGTTCTCCACCTTCGTACAGCGCAACCTGATCCAAAACCCGACCTTTAAAAAGAAATTCATCGAGCGGTATGTCTATCTGCTCAACAACGCCTTCACGACAGAGCGTATGCTCAATATTCTTGACGGGATGCGGGAAAAAATAGAGCCGGAAGTCCGGCTCGCCGACAAGCGCTGGGACAACTCCGATTACGCCAACTGGAAATCGGAAGCCGCGCTGCTGCGCGAGGTCGTCAGTAAACGCCGCGCCAAAGCCATTTATGAGTTCGACAAATTCTTCAAATTCTCCGACGCGCAGATGAAAACGTATTTCCCGAACGGGACGGAATAATTTTATAAATATCCGCCGGACAATTTCACGCCGGTAAAAAAAATCCGCCGTTTATGGCGGTTTTTTATATCTTTTTTTCCTCTTCTTCTTTTTTGATAACCTCCAGACCTATACGGATCAACTCCGCCGTGGCTTCCGATCTTGTCTGATAACGGCGTTCAAAACGAAAATCTTCAATGGCGTTGAACATATTCGTATCAACAGAGATCATATACCTGGGTTTCTTCGTAGCCATGCTTATAACCATCCTTTCTCTGCGAGGTTTGAAACGATTTATCTTTCAACCTTTCGCCTCCTCATTGCCTTTTTTTATAATATCACAACTGATACACCGATGTAAACAGGTTACTACAAAAAAGTATTGACAAGTGTATCACCGATGTTCTATAATACTCACGAATAGGTGTATCAGTAATACACTATAGGAGGAGTATCAAATGAGACGATATACCAAAAGAACTACGGTATCCTTGTGTCCGGAATGGGAGGCGGAGATAAAACATCTAAAAAACACAAAATTTCATGATGATACGCAAGCTGAAATATACCGCCGGCTTATCCTTCGGGGATTAGAAGCTATTCAAGAAGAGGATTCGACTTCTGATAATTATATAAAATGATCATGTTAATCAATGAAGCGGAATATACTCAATCAGATTAGCTACCCTTTTTTATTATGATGAATTGGAGATGAAAACCATGAAAAGGTCTTTGAAATCTGTGCTTGCGTTAATCTGTGTTTTATTATTGGCTGCCAGTATTCCTTTGGCGGCATTTGCTCAGTCTTATCGTATCAATATCGGCACATCCTACAGTAGTTTAAAAGTAGCCGCTTCGAGCAGTGGCCACAGTTTCTACATTAAAGTTTATAATACGGGTTACGGCCGAAACGACATAAGAATGTTAGATAAAAATGGCAGAGTCATTTGGCAAGAATCCGGCGCGATTGCTTTTAACGGAAACCGAACATTTTGGTGTGGTTCTAATGTGGCAACGATCCAAATTAAAACCCAAACGTCCAGTGCCGCCGTTTATGCTTACGACTGCTACTAATGCACTGAAAAGATAACTGATTGATAATGTTTACCGCTTCATTGATTAATTGGATTATAAGATGCTCCCGCCGACCGCGATCTGCCGTCGGCGGGAGTGAATTTTCATCGGTCAGGCGTTGGCGTTCAAAACGTCCTGCATACGCACTTCAAGCTCAGACTCATAGCCCGTAAACAACACGCTTTTGATTTCCTCATCCTGAAAAAAGACCGTCTTGTCTTCGTCGAGATTGCCCTCGGGATAAAAACAGGCGACATAGTCCCAAAGAAGTCCCGTCGTCTGCTGGGTCTGCTTTCTGCCGTATATCATCAGCGGCCTGTTGCCGCCGGCAAGGGTGACTACCGTTCCTATGGGATAGTATTTCATTGCCGTACCTCCAATTTTCTACCGTACCGTTCAATAACTTTTCTTAATATTTCAACAAGCTTATCCTTGGCATATTCAGCAATCCGTAATGAGATGTTCAGCGAATCCTCATGGGAATCGTAATACACGCATATATCACAAGGAACCGATTCGTCAAGCGCCTCGCTCAATTCTTTACACCTGTCGGGCTTTATGCCGTAAAAAACCAACTGATAATGATTATGCTTGTATTTTTCCGCAAAAGTATCCATATAAGCCGCTTTGATGAAATCAGCAGTAATATCTCTTTTAGCTACGCTTAAGCGTAAGTTTTTAAGGTCGCCAATATGCTGAAAAACGGCTCCGCTTTCCGGGTGGTCAGTTACATACCCGATGATTTTCTTCTGATATGTCCCCGGCTCTGACGCACGGTTATCCGACTGTCGTTTAAACCACTGTTTTAGATACGGATCATAAGGGAAATCCGATACCGCGATAAAAGAATCAAACAGCGCTTCGATACACGCGCACGCTACGGGCATAAACTCATCGTACTCATGCTCGTTTTGACCCAAAATCAGCAGCAAATAATCATCGAACGCCTTATCCGCGTTTTCCTTTGCAGGCAATAAGAGAAATCTAGTTTCTTCTTCAATCGGAAATACATATGCTTGATCGTCATCTTTTCTTTTCATCAAAAAACTCCTCATATGTTTTATCCACCGCATATTCCCCTAATTCTCTGCCACCCCAAGCGCCAATTGCGCCCAAGGCAGCGCCACCTACAAGACCGCCAATCGCCGTACCGATACCCGGACAAATCATTGTTCCGATTGCCGCACCGCCCATAGCACCAAGCTTCGCGCCTGCCGCGCCGCCAGCCCAACTTCCGGCAATACCTACCGCTGAATTGGCTGTCTTTTTACCCAGTTTCTTATCGCTGTCATTAAGATCACTATATACCGTAGTTCCAAAATCAACAGCGTCAAAAGAATACCCAAGAACCGATAACGCTTTCCCGCCCTTTTTCGCTATATTAGTAACTTTTTCAAAATCCTTAAAAAGTTTATAGGTTAAATCTGATACTTCCTTATG
>CAYYFY010000086.1:0-7499 GCA_964471035.1 uncultured Eubacteriales bacterium | reverse complement strand
CGATAATAGCAAGACCGGTCGTGTCCAGTGTGTCGCCGGTATAATAGCTTGTTTTTTTCGGAAGGGAATCGACGGTAATCGAGGTAAGCGCCGTTACGAACACCTCAAAGGTTGTCGTCTTTCCCTTATAGGTGACGGTGATTGCTTGCTGACCGGCGACGGATAGCAGCTCAGGAGTGCAGGTAAACCCTTCGGTAAGGCGTTTATGCGAGCCGTCGCTGTAATTGGCGACAATACTAAGGCCGGTCGTGTCCAGTGTGTCACCGAGATAATAGATTGTTTTATTCGGAGGGAATTCTAAGTCAAGGTCGGTCAGAACGGGCTTTACCGTGACCGCGACATCTATCGACCGGTCGCCGTAGGTGACCGTTACGGTCTGTTTTCCGACGGCGGAAAATGGCGCCGATGTGTAGGTGTAACCGGTCGTGACCGTCTTTTCAGTATTAGCAGAATCGATGACGGTCAGCGTAAGCCCCGCGGGGTCAAAGCACTCGCCGTCCATATATGTGGTTTTAACAGGCGGTGTTTTTATGGTAAGGTCCATAAACGGGATGAGCTCATAATAAACGGCGGAGGTGTTGGCATATTCATACCCCTTGCTGTCGTCATAACAAAAAAGAATGAAATCCGGCTGTAAAATGTTGACTTTTTTATAGCCGAAAGCGAAATACCCGATTTTAGCGGTGTTTTTGGGGATTACAAGGCTGTTCAGTGCGCCGCAGTCGAGAAAAGCCTTGTTGCCGACGCTTAAAAGGCTTTTGGGGAGAACCGCTGTTGTAAGTGACGTACAGTGGGCGAACGCTTCGTTTCCGATGGTCGTTACGCCCTTGGGAAGCGTCACTTCGGTCAGAGCCACGCAGTCTTTGAACGCACCGGCGGCGATAGCCGTGACCGGCAGATGCTCAATGGTGTCCGGCAGCGTCAGGCTGCCGACCATCGAAACATCGCAGCCGGTGATCGTTACCGCGGTTTTCTCGTCATTTTTTTCATAGTTTAAAAGAGACCCGTCCGCGGCATAAGCGGCCGTAAACCCAAGAAAAGGCGCCGCGGTGATGGCCAAGGCGAAAACAAGTAAAACAGAAAGAGCTTTTTTGATGTACATTTTAATTAAACCTCCGATATTTTAGATGTCAGATGTCAGATTTCAGATGTCAGACGGGCGTTAGGAAAGTTTTACGCTCTTTACGGCTGTAAACGCGCCGTAAACCTTTGTATCGTTGACTGTTTTATAGACGCGAACCTTGAAGTAGTATGTTTTATTCTTTGTTAAGCTTGTTTTTGTATAGGTCGTTTTAAGGCGGCGGCGACCGCTAAAACCAACAACAGAGCCAGAAGTTTTTCGTACTCATTTCCCCTTTCGATAGTATTTAATTGAATGGTAATTATTAATATAAAAATACAATATATACCGGAATAAGTCAAGGCTTATATAACAAACTAAATAGCAAAAACCGATAAAAAACCGAACCTCTTCTCGCGCGAGGTTCGGTTTGTGGTTTATTCCTTTTCATCCGACTTGTCGCCGGTTTCTAAGGGGGCGATCTCAACCCGTATCCTGCCGATGCGTTTATCCTCGACGTTAAGTACGGTGAACGTGATATTCTCGAATTTTACGACGTTCATCTCGCCGTCCTTCGGGAGGTAGCGCAGACGGCTGATGAGAAAGCCGCCCAGAGTGTCGTAGTCCCCCTCGGGCAGATCGGAGCCGATGAGCTCGTTGACCTCGTCGATGTCGGTGATGCCGTCAACCGTGAAGGTGTTGTCGTCGATACGGCTGATCTCGTCGCCCTCGTTGTCATATTCGTCCTGAATATTGCCCATGATGGCCTCGACCAGATCCTCAAGCGTCAGGATGCCGGCGGTGCCGCCGTACTCGTCGACGACGACGGCCAGCTGGATACGCTTCTGGCTCATCTCGGCGAACAGCTCGCCGCAGGGTTTTGTTTCGGGGATAAAATAGGCGTCGCGCATGATGCCGCGCAGCGCGTCCTGCTCGGGCAGCCTCTTGCCCGCGTAACGCAGCAGGTCCTTGACATAGACGATACCGATGATGTTGTCGTGATCGTCCTCGTAGAGCGGGATGCGGGAATAGCCGGTTTCGATGGCTAAGTCGATGAGCTCCTCAAACGTCGTGTCGCTGACATCGGCGGCGGTCATATCGGTGCGGTGGGTCATGATGTCGCCCGCGTCAAGGTCGTTGAACTCAAAGACGTTGTTGATCATTTCCTTCTGTACGTTCTCAATGACGCCCTTTTCCTCGCCGACATCGACCATCATCCGGATTTCTTCCTCCGTGACGTTTTCGACGTTGGCGTTCGGGTCAAACCTTAATAAGCGTACGACGCCGTTTGTGGAGAGCGAGAGGAATCTTACGAGCGGTCTTGTCGCCCGCGCGAAAAAGAGCAGGGGACCGGCGACCGCAAAGGAGATTTTTTCGGGGATCTGCATGGCGATGCGCTTGGGAGCGAGCTCGCCGAGCACAAGGGAGAAATAGGACATGATTACCGTGATAAGAAAAATCGACACGGCGCTTATGAACCCTTCGTACACCTGCGGCAAATGGGGAGCGACGGCGGCTGTCAGCGCGCCGGCGAAGCTTGTCGCCGCCGATGCGGAGGTTAAGAATCCGGCGAATGTGACGCCGATCTGGATTGTGGACAAAAAGCTGCTCGAATTCTCTGTGAGCTTCATAACGAGCTTCGCCTTTTTATGCCCCTCGTCGGCCATACGCTCAATCTTGGCGTCGTTGAGTGAGATAATAGCGATTTCCGACATGGCAAAAAAGGCGTTGATCGGAATCAGGACAAACAGCAGCGGGAGTTGTATGAGCAGCGCGCTCTTGTCGATCTGACCGGTCTGTATCGCTCCCGCGATAAAGCCCGATAAGCAACTAGGTCCGGGGTCATCCATATGGGACTTGCTCCTTTCAGTAAGCAAAAATAGTATATTGTTAAAGTATACATAAATTATAATACCACTTTTTCTGGGTTTTGTCAAATATTCCGGTACGATTTGTTCATTAAGAGTCCGTAAACGCTAAAAAACCCGCCGCCGGTACGGGCAGCAGGTTTTAAGTATTGAAGGATCAGCCGTTGATATTATAATTCTCCGCTAATTTATTGCTGGCGGTAAGAAGCTTGTGGAAATAGACTAATGGTCCGACGACAATCAACGATCCGAGCATGCACCAGAGCCAGAAATCCGAGGCGCCGAATTTGTAGGGGATACCGCGTCTTTGCAATTCTCCGCCCATACGCTTCGAAATATTGTGAAACCAGACAAAAACGGCGATGCCAAACGTTATGGGAGCGACAATAAAAGTTAAAAGGCAATAGTGCATAGTTTTTTTGCCGTCATAACGCCCCGCAATAACATTGATGTCGGACGATATTCCCGACATGACAACCAAAGTGTAAATTCCAAATGTGATAAATCCGAGCAAGATGTATTTCAGTAAACTGCGGTTTGTCTTCAGCTGTCCTACCGGAAGAGCCGTTTGGGGAGGGGCTTGCGTATTGTAACTGTCTGACAAAAGAATCATCTCCTATATTATTTTAGCTCGAAATGCATGTGCTATTGAATATTATAGCAACTAATTAACGGTTTGTAAATAGTATCTGTAAATATTACAAAATTTATTATATTTTTGTTGATATTGGAACGGTGACGCTTTGTTGAAAATGCTCTTTCGGCGTTATTGTGCCTCATATACAGTTTTTTTCAGGTTTTTGGGATGAAGTTTGCCGAAAAATTCGCAAGTTAGTGGTTTACAACCTGTCCGAAAGGTGGTAGTATATCAAATGGTGTAATTTTTATTTTTTATATTACATTTATATAGCACTACAGGAGGATTGTCAAATGGCAAGAAAAAAGAAGACCATGGACGGCAACAACGCCGCCGCGTATGTTTCTTACGCATTTACCGAGGTGGCGGGTATTTACCCGATCACGCCGTCCAGCCCGATGGCTGACTATGTGGATCAATGGGCTGCCGCCGGTCAGAAGAACATTTTCGGCACGACGGTCAAGGTATCGGAGATGCAGTCGGAGGCCGGCGCCGCCGGCACCGTGCACGGCTCACTCAACGCCGGTGCGCTGACGACGACATACACCGCTTCGCAGGGTTTGCTGCTCATGATTCCCAATATGTATAAAATCGCGGGCGAGTTGCTTCCGGCGGTGTTCCACGTTTCCGCCCGTACCGTGGCGACCCACGCGCTCAACATTTTCGGCGACCACTCGGACGTCTACGCCTGCCGTCAGACCGGCTTTGCGATGCTCGCCGAGACCAATACGCAGGAGGTCATGGACTTAGGCGCGGTCGCGCATCTCGCGGCTATCAAGAGCCGCGTGCCGTTCATCAGCTTTTTCGATGGATTCCGTACCTCGCACGAGATTCAGAAGATCGATGTCTGGAATTACGACGATTTGAAGGAAATGTGCGACATGGACGCCGTCGACGCGTTCAGAAAGCGTTCGCTCAATCCCGAGCGTCCGGTCATGCGCGGCTCCCATGAGAACGGCGATGTGTTCTTCCAGCACCGCGAGGCGTGCAACGAGTATTACGACAAGGTTGCGGGCATCGTCGAGGAATATATGGACAAGGTCAACGACAAGCTCGGCACCGATTATAAGCTGTTCAACTATTACGGCGCTCCCGACGCCGACCGCGTTATCATCGCCATGGGTTCCATCTGCGACGTCGCCGAGGAGGTCATTGATTATCTTCTTGCCAAGGGCGAGAAGATCGGTCTTGTCAAGGTGCGCCTGTACAGACCGTTCTCCTCCGCGAAGCTCTGGGAAGCCATTCCCGAAACCGCTAAAAAGATTGCCGTTCTCGACAGGACAAAGGAACCCGGCTCCATCGGCGAGCCGCTGTTCATGGACGTCGTCACCTCGATGAACGAGGTCGGCCGCTCGGCGGTCGTCATCGGCGGGCGCTACGGTTTAGGCTCGAAGGACACCCCGCCCTCCAGCGTCTTTGCCGTCTATGACGAGCTGAAACAGGATAAACCCCGCCGCCAGTTCACCGTCGGCATCACCGACGATGTCACCAACCTCTCCCTGCCTGAGGCAGAGTCTCCGAATACGGCGGCTGCCGGCACCATCGAGTGCAAATTCTGGGGACTGGGCGGCGACGGCACCGTCGGCGCCAACAAGAACTCCATCAAGATTCTCGGCGACCATACCGATAAATATGTACAGGCATATTTCCAGTATGACTCGAAAAAGACCGGCGGCATCACCGTATCGCACCTGCGCTTCGGCGACAAGCCCATCAAGAGCCCCTATTACATCAACAAGGCCGACTTTGTCGCCTGCCATAACCCCTCTTATCTTGAGAAGGGTGTCCGTATGGTCAATGACGTCAAGAACGGCGGCGTATTCCTCATCAACTGCCAGTGGCCCGCCGCGGAGCTCGGCGAGCATCTGACCGCCGAGGCAAAGCGCATCATAGCCAAAAACAACATCCAGCTCTATATCGTCAACGCCATCGATCTTGCCGAGCAGATCGGCATGGGCAAGCGCACCAACACCATCCTGCAGGCGTCTTTTTTCGCGCTGTCCAAGGTTATGGATATCGATACGGCCGTCGGCTATATGAAGGACGCGGCGACGCATTCCTACCTGAAAAAGGGTCAGGACATCGTCGATATGAACCATAAGGCCATCGACGCCGGAATCACCGCGTTTGAGAAGATTGACGTCCCCGCCGATTGGGCTAATGCTAAGGACGATACGACCGCTCCGACCGAAAAGGGTCCCAAGAAGCTCATAAAGATGGTTGACGACCTCATGAAGCCGATTGCCGGTATGAGCGGCGACAGCGTGCCGGTCTCCGCGTTTATCCCGCACGTTGACGGCACGTTCGAGCAGGGCGCGTCCGCCTATGAGAAGCGCGGCGTCGCCGTCACGGTTCCTCAGTGGATTCCCGAGACCTGCGCGCAGTGCAACCAGTGCGCCTATGTCTGTCCGCACGCCACCATCCGCGCTTACGCCCTCGACGCCGAGGAAGCTAAGAATGTCCCCGCGGACACGAAGCTTGTCGGCAAAAAGGGCAAGGGTAAGGAGCTTTATCAGTATGCCATCGCCGTTTCGCCGCTCGACTGTATGGGCTGCGGCGTCTGCGTCGGCGTCTGCCCGACCAGCTCTCTGAAAATGATGCCTCGCGAGAGTCAGGACGCGCAGCAGAAGGTGTTCGATTATATGGTTGACAGCGTCAGCGTCAAAGAGGAGCTTGCCAACAATACGCTCATCGGCAGCCAGTACAAGACCCCGCTGCTTGAGTTCTCCGGCTCCTGCGCCGGCTGCGCCGAGACCTCCTATGCGCGCCTGATCACCCAGCTTTTCGGTGACAGAATGTATATCAGTAACGCGACGGGCTGCTCCTCAATCTGGGGCGGACAGGCCGCGACGTCTCCGTATACCGTCAACAAAGAGGGCAAGGGCCCCGCGTGGGTGAACTCCCTGTTTGAGGACAACGCCGAGAACGGCTACGGTCTGTATTTGGGCCAGCAAGCGGTCAGAAACAGTCTGATAGCGTCGGTAAAGGAGCTTTCCGATAAGTACGCAGCCATCGAGGGCGCGGCGGAGATGAAGGCAATCCTCGACAACTATCTCAGCACCTTAGAGGACGGCTCCGCCAACACGGCGGCGACGAAAGCCCTCGTCAAGATGCTTGAGGAAAATGCCTGCGCGGACAAGTGCGATTGCTGCGAGCTTGAGAAGAAAATCCTCGCCGGCAAGGAATTCTTAAACAAGAAATCCGTCTGGGTCTTCGGCGGCGACGGTTGGGCATATGACATCGGCTTCGGCGGCGTCGATCATGTCCTTGCCTCCGGCGACGACATCAACATCATGGTATTCGACACCGAGGTCTACTCAAACACCGGCGGACAGGCGTCTAAGGCATCCCAGATAGGGCAGGTGGCGCAGTTTGCCGCCGCGGGCAAGTCAATAGCCAAGAAGAGCCTTGCCGAGATCGCCATGAGCTACGGTTACGTCTATGTCGCGCAAATCGCCATGGGCGCCGACATGAACCAGACCGTCAAGGCGCTGACCGAGGCGGAAAGCTACCACGGCCCGTCGATAGTCATCGCCTACTCGCCCTGCGAAATGCACAGCATCAAGGGCGGCATGGTCAACGGTCAGAAGGAAATGAAAAAGGCGGTCGAGGCCGGTTACTGGCATATGTTCCGCTTCAACCCCTCGCTCAAAGCCGAAGGTAAGAACCCGTTCACCGTTGACAGCAAGCCCGCCACCGCGAGCTACCGCGAATTTATCCTGAACGAGGCGCGCTATTCCTCGCTGCTGCGGGCGTTCCCGGACCGCGCCGAGATGCTCTTCGCCGACGCCGAAAAAGCCGCCAAGGAGCGTTACGAGCACATCATGCGGCTCAAAGCCCTGTACGAGCCCGCCGCGGAATAAACCATATATGATTCCATCCCGAAGCCGCAAGGCTTCGGGGTTTTTTCTTGACATTAATCACTGATTATGGT
>CAYYFY010000085.1:0-7525 GCA_964471035.1 uncultured Eubacteriales bacterium | reverse complement strand
CGTCGAGAAGAACCGCGAGTACCCGTTCATCAATCAGCTCAATGGAGCGCACCTTGTTGTCCGGTTCGCTTCTATGCCCGCATTCGTCGGGCGCCTCGATGTGGATATAGACGAGGTCCTGACCGTTCTTTAACTCATTGAGCGCGGCACGCGCCTTGCCCTCAAAATTGGTGTCGATATAGCCGGTCGCCCCGGGCACAAGGGGCGCGTTCATCCCTGCGCAGAGGGCGATGCCCTTGAGCAGATCGACCGCCGAAATGACGCTGCCCTTCAGACCGTATTTGTCAAAAAAGGCGGGCAGGGAAGGCTTTGTGCCCTCGCCCCAGAGCCATATGGCGTTGGCGGGGTGTTTATTCCGCCGCATTCGCTCTTTATTGATCGGATGGTCTTTCAGAAGCGCGTAGCTTTCCTTCATCATGCCGATGAGCGCGCGGGTGTTTTCACTCTGAGAAAGGTATTCGCCGATGACACGCCCCGAAATGTCGTGAGGCGGGGTGAGTCTTCCTAAATCGAGCGTGCCATTGTGCCAGATAAGGCAGTGGCGGTAGCTGACGCCGCTGTAAAAATGAAACAGTTCGTTTCCGAAATGCTCCTGCACCGTTTTGATGATCTCTGCCGATTCCTCCGACGAAATATCTCCGGCGCTGTAGTCTAGCATCGTCTTTTTCTCAAAGTCCGTTTCGTCGGACAGCGTGACGGTGTTGCAGCGAAAGACGACATCGGTATCAAGCATCTCTACGCCGATGCTCACCGCCTCGAGCGGCGAACGCCCCGTATAGTTTTTTGACGGGTCATAGCCGAGCACGCTCATGTTGGCGATGTCGCTTCCCGGTTTTAAGCCCGCCCCGACCGTGCGCACAAGCCCGACCTCGCCCTGCCGCGCCAAAGCGTCGAGCAGAGGCTTTTTGGCAAGCTCCATAGGGGTTTTCCAGTCGAGAGCGGGGACGGGATAATCGGCCATACCGTCGTAAAGCACCACTACATATTTCAATGTGTTTCCTTCTTTTTTGCAGAGTTTTGCAATATGATACAACAAACACGCGTTCTTGTCAATTGTGTTGAATTTTATATTAAAAAAGAGAACCGCGAAAAACAGTTCTCTTCATTCCGAAACTTAACGCTTAACTCTCAACGCTCAACATTCAAATCGTCGCGTTGGCTACGATGATGTTCTCCGCCCAGCGCGCCCATTTCGGATCGACGCCGATGTCGCCGTAACTAGGATAATCCTTGGCAATCCACGAGCCGCCGCACTTTTTGAAAATGTCCAGCATTTCGTAAGCGCGTTTTTCAATGATTTCGCGGTTGCCGGTCGGCAGCACTTTCTGTATGTCAACGGGAGAGTGGAAGACAACCTTTTTTCCGAATTCCTCAGCCAGCACCTCCGACGGGTAGGCGTCGGGCTGGTCGAACTGGAACGCGTCGACGCCCGCGTCTATAAGGTCGGGGATGATGCCGTAATTGTAGCCGCAGGAGTGCATAAAGCACTTGATGCCGACATTGTGATAGGCGTCGAAAACCTTCTTATAAGCGGGTTTGAACAGCTCGCGGAAGGAAGCGGGGGAGATGAACGTGCGGTCCTGCGTGCCCCAGTCGTCGCCGGCCATCACGCCGTCTATACCGCAGCCTTCAAGGGTTTTGGCAATGGCGACTTCATGCCCGACAAGCCTGTCAAGAAACGCCGTGACCATCTCCGGCTCTAAAACCGTGTCCTCCAAAGCGTTTGCCATCAGGCGGGCGTCGCGCAGCGCGGAAAAAAGCGAAAAGCCGGACGTGAGTATGAATTTTCTCTCCTTTTGAAGATTCATAGTCTTAAGCTTGTCGGTATAACCGGCGTCGAACGTCGGCATACTATATCTGTCAAAGTCGCTCCAGTCCAGAAGTGCGCCGCGGATACACTCGCCCTTGGTTTTACCGTTGAACCGCCCGTAGATGTTGCCGAAACGGTCGGCGCGCACCTCGCCCGAAAATCCGGTGAGTTTTAATAGCTCCTCGTGTGCGCCCCATTTGTCGTAGGGGTTGGGCTTTTCGTCGATATAAATCCGGCTCGCAACGTAAGAGAAGTCGGTATGTTTAAAATTGTTAAAATTGAAGCCAATGCGCGGCGGCGCGTCATGATTGAGTATTCTGTAAATAATTTCCTTGGGTTTCATTTGAGCCATATGTGCCATCTCCAATCTATATGAAGTATAACATGTATAAAGCTGTCTGTAAACCGCGGACATAAAAAAAGACGCCCGCAAGCGTCTTTTTTTACGGGTAAATCATTCTTCCATTTGCTTTCCTAAAAAGCTTGCGGCGACCTGCGCCAGCTTGATTTCGGTCTGCGTGGCAAAGCTGCCCTGTTCGCGCAGGAGCAGTATGACTGAGCCGGAGACATCGCCGCCTCCGATGATCGGAAAGATGACGCTGGCGGTGTTCTGCGCGCCCTCAAAGGGCCTCAAGGGCGTCACATTAGCCGAAGCGATATAATTGGTGCGGCTTTCCATGATTTCCTCAAGTTCGGGCGATACCCGACGCTCGAAAACCTCTTTTTTCGGAATACCGGCGGACGAGATGATGTGGTCGCGGTCGCTGATGAGCACGGGCATACCTGCCGCGCGGCTCAAAACGTCCGAATACTGTCCCGAAAACTCCGAAAGCTCATTCATCGGCGAATACTTCTTGAAAATCACGCCGCCGTCGCTCTCAGTAAATATTTCAAGCGGATCGCCTTCGCGTATACGCAGCGTGCGCCGGATTTCCTTGGGGATGACGACGCGTCCGAGGTCGTCGATTCTTCTGACAATTCCTGTTGCTTTCATATATGACAATTCTCCCTCACTTACGGTTTTGTTGTTTCTATTGTTCGTAAGGTAAGGGGAATTATGCGGCTATATGAAAGAATTTGCTGTCAAAAAAATCCTTATGTCATGTTAATCCTTATAATAGAGCAAACAGTGGCAGTAACCCTTGAAATTCGGATCCGCGATCTGGTCGCGGAATTCCCTGCACATACATTTAGTTTCCTCGGTCTGTTCGAGACGGCACGGACAGTGTCCGTTTTTCTCTTTTAGTCCGGCGCGGATGGTTGCGACGATTTCCTTGTCCTCATTGAGACGTACACCCATTGGTTTTCCTCCTTAAGCAGATAGAATTTACATTAGTATAAGCGATGACGCGTTTTTTGTCAACTAATCATTGACAAATATCGATGAAATGCGTTTTAACGCCTCCGGCAGCTTTTTTATGTCAATACCTGCGAAATGAATGACCAAAACATGATTGGTAGCGGCGTCGGGCAAAAATGCGTAATCGGATAAAAACACAAGGCGGATTTTGTTGTCTTCAGCCCGCCGCCTTATCGCTTCGTCCGGCAGCGCCGTGTTGATTTTCATTAAAAAATGTAAACCGGCTTTTTCTTCGCCGACCGTCACATACGGCGCTAAGGGCGATTCTCTAATCGCCGCGACGACCGCCTCGCGCTCCTGTCGGTACTGCTTTTTCATGCGGTTGATGTGTTTTTCAAAAAAGCCGCCGCCGATGAACCGCGAAAGAGCGTATTGCTCGAACGCCGGAACGGTGCAGGAATAGAAGCTTAAGGTATCCTCGTAGGCGTTTATAAGATGGGGCGGCAAAATCATGTAGCTGATGCGGATGGACGGTGCTATGGTACGCGAAAATGTGTTGATGTAAATCACCTTTTCGGCGCTGTCGGCGGAAAACAGGGAAGGAATAGGCAAACCTGAAAAACGGAATTCGCTGTCGTAATCGTCCTCGAGGATATACCGTCCGTTCTGTTCGCCCGCCCACGCGAGCAGGCTCTGCCGACGGGAAACGGACATGACCGTTCCGGTGGGAAAGTTGTGCGCGGGGGAGATGTGGACTACTTCGGCGCCGGTCAAGCGCAGCGCCGCTGCCGACAGACCTTCGGCGTCGACGGGGACGGGGACGGCGGTAACCCCGTTGAGCCTGTAAATCCGTGCTATTTTTTTATGTCCCGGATTTTCGACGGCGTAAACCTTTTCGCGCCCTAAGAGTTGTACGAGAATATTATATAAATATTCCGTGCCCGCGCCGATGACGATCTGCGACGGATCGACCGACAGCCCGCGAAAGCGGTAAAGATGCTTTGCAATCGCCTCGCGCAGCTCATAGACGCCGTTGTGCGCGAGCGGTTCGAGCAGCTTTTTATCCTTTTCCTGCAAAACACCGCGCATGATCTTCGCCCAGACCGAAAACGGAAAGCCCTCGGCAGAAGTGCCGCCGCCCGAAAAATCCATATACCAGTCAGAAGCGGGCGGCTCGCTCTGTACGGACGGCAACCAAGCAACAGGGGCAACCGTGCTCTCAAACGGCACGGCAAAATAACCGCGCTTTTCAAGCGCAATTACATACCCCTCGTCGATGAGCTGCGCGTAGGCGTTCTCGACGGTGATGACGCTGACGCGCAGATGCTGCGCGAGCGTTCTTTTGGAGGGCAGCCGTTCGTCGGGTTTGAGCGTTCCGGCGCGTATATCCTCGCGGATGCGCTCGTAGAGCTGCTCGTACAGGCTTTTTGTATCGGTGCGGCTAAGATTATAAGTCAGCATACTATCTCCAAACTGGTCATAACAAATAAACATAAAATGGATATTACAATAAGTCCAAATGCTATTATAATACAAATCATAAAAAATGCAAGGGGGAAAACGCGTGAGGCAAAAAATACAGCGCATGATTCTCGCGGCGCTTTTCGCCGCTCTTTCCTGCGCGGCGACGCTCATTGTGCAGATACCTGCCCCGATGGGCGGCTTCCTTCACCTTGGCGACTGCTTCGTGCTGCTCTCCGGATGGCTTTTGGGGCCGTTCTACGGCTTTTTTGCCGCCGCGATCGGTTCCGCTCTGGCGGACGTGTTTTCCGGCTACGGCGTTTACGCTCCGGCGACATTTGTCATCAAGGGCGCAGTCGCCCTGTTAGCGGTTTTGCCCTTGCGTTTATCGGTATTTCAAAAACACGCGCGCCTCGGCAGGCTTGCGGGCGCCTTAACAGGCGAGCTGTTCATGGTGCTTGGCTATTTTTTCTACGCGGTCTTAATGTTTGGAGAAAAAGTGATCGCCGCCGCGGCGAGCATACCGGGGAATCTTTTGCAGGGAGCTGTCGGCCTTGTCGCCGCCGCGCTGCTCTATGAAGCGATCAAAAAAACAGGGATCATTGAGAAATATTTTTATAACGGGGTATCATTATGGAGAATATAAAACATCAGGCGAAGCAGGCTGCCATAGAACTTATTGAGCTTTCAAAGCTGAAAAAGGGCGATGTAGTCATCGTCGGCTGCTCGTCGAGCGAGGTCATGGGCTTCGGTTTCGGCAGTCATTCGAGCGCCGAGGTGGGCAAAGCCATCTTTGACGGTATCTACGAGACGTTGTCGGCGCGCGGTATTTATCTGGCGGCGCAGTGCTGCGAGCACCTGAATCGCGCCGTAGTCACCGAACGCGCGGCGGCGGGCGGGCGCGAAATTGTAAGCGCCGTCCCGCAGCTTAAAGCCGGCGGCGCGTTTGCCACAGCCGCCTACGCGGCGTTTTCCGATCCCGTCGTCCTTGAGGAAATCAAGGCGGACGCCGGACTCGACATCGGCGGCACACTGATCGGTATGCACCTGAAAACGGTCGCCGTCCCTCTTAAACTCCCGACAAAGAAAATCGGCGAAGCGATCATCTTAGCCGCGCGCACGCGCCCGAAATTCATCGGCGGCAGCCGCGCCGTCTACGACGAGAATCTGCTCTGATACCGATAATAATAAAAAAGCGCTTTTGAAAAAAAGAGCGCTTTTTATAATTGCGGGCTTAAATCATCGCAAAGGACAGTATGATACCGCAGATAAATCCGCCGCTGTGTTCAACCCAACTGTATTTGTCCGTCGGGATTCCCCCGATAATATACGCTAAAAGAAGAATACGCTGGAGTATATCTATATTCCGGATGAAGGCAGGGTCTCTTAATAACATAGCCGCGAGCAGTCCGATACCGCCGTAAACCGCCATTGAAAAGCCGTAGCTGTTTTCCGATTGCAGGATAAACATATTACACACCGCGGCGGCGGTACCGCTTAAAACCAGGGCCAATAGGAACGCTCCGGAACCGACGCGCGGTTCGACCAGCCCGCCGACGATCCAAAAACCGATGCTGTTGGTAAGGAGGTGAAGTAAGCCGCCGTGATTCAGCATAGCGGCAGGTACGCGCCAGACCTGACCCTTACGCACCTTTGAGTAGCATAAACACAACGCTTTTGCGATCGGTCCCGGCATATCGTTCACCTTTCCCATCACAAAACGGGAAAAGCTCAGACGTCTGACGCCCTTCGGTGGGAATACGAGGTAATCGAGCAAAAAGATAAGCCACAAAACAATAAGGGCGGTTACGGTCACCTTCGGAGGGACGGTAAATATATATTTTGTAAACTCCACGCTTTTACCCCGTTTCTTATTTTGTATATCATTATAATCATTTGAATATTATTTGCAACTTTTCTTGCATTTTGCGTACGGCGGACTATAATGATGATAATTGGGGGTATGGTATATGGAACGGTTCGAGGAAAAGCGCTGTCTGGACGGCGTGTGGCGGCTGTACATCGCCGAAAACAAGGACTGTCGGGACATTGTCGGCGAGCTGACTACGGCTGAAAAGCTCGACGCGACCGGCTTTTTGCGTATTATTTCCAAGGTGCCCGGCAATTTCGAATTAGACCTGATGAAGTCAGGGTACTGTCCCGATCTGTTTTATGACGTCAATACGCTCGGGGCGCAGAAATACGAAAACCGCCATTTGTGGTATGTCGTCGATTTTGAAATGAACGAAGAGCCGTCCGGCGAATATCTGTTGTTTGAAGGCGTGGACACCTTCGCGACCTATTATCTCAACGGCAACATGATCGGTCAGAGCGACAATATGCTGATCGGGCACACATTCGCCGCTAAGGGGCTAATCAAGGGTAAAAACGAATTGGTTGTTCATATCGCGCCGACCGTATTAAACGCGCGCGAACGCCAAAACGGCGCGGGCGTGACCTCGGCGCTCAAATACAACTACGGCGCGGTCGGCGTGCGCAAGGCGCAGGGAATGTTCGGCTGGGACATTCTGCCGCGCATCGTGTCGGGCGGTATCTGGCGCGGCGTGTACTTGTACCGTGACAAGAAAGACAAAATCAACAATATATTTATGTATACGCGCAACAAGACTGACCCTGCCGCGCAGTCGCTCTATTATCACGTTGATGTGCAAAGCGACTTCATTACCGAATACACCCTTGAGGTTGACGGCATATGCGGCGACAGCGCGTTTCATCGCTCGGAAACGCTGTGGCATACCGAGGGCAGCTTCGGGCTGTATGTAGACAACGCGCGGCTCTGGTGGCCGCGCCCGATGGGCGAGCAAAATCTCTATCATGTGACCGCGCGGCTGCTGTGCGGGGATACGGTCTGCGATACAAAGGAATTTGATTACGGGCTGCGTACCGTGGAACTTTACAAAACCGATTATATAGACTTTGACGGCAACGGCGAT
>CAYYFY010000084.1:0-7582 GCA_964471035.1 uncultured Eubacteriales bacterium | reverse complement strand
ACTCGCGAAGCGAATATCACTGCGCAAGCAATATCACTTGCCGAAAGGCAAATATAGTGATATTTTTGCCTTGCCGGCAAAAGTGATATGATATTTGCCTCCAAACGCGCCGCAGCGCATATCACTCGCGAAGCGAATATCACTGCGCAAGCAATATCACTTGCCGAAAGGCAAATATCGTTGAAAAAAGCACGCCGCGGCGTGCTTTTTTCTGGCAGCGGAACTAGGATTTGAACCCAGACAAACAGAGTCAGAGTCTGTCGTGCTACCCTTACACAATTCCGCTGCGACGTTCTGTATTATACTATCCAAAAATGTTATTGTCAAGCACAATGCATGAATTTTTACTTTGAAATCCTTAAAAATTACGAAAAATTTTTAGCTGACGGTGACGACGCGGTCGGCAAGAAGGTTTGCTTCCTCGGGAACGTGCGTCACCATGACGACGGTTTTGCCCTTAAGCTCTCTTTTAAGAAGGCTTATGACAACGGCGGCGGTTTTGCCGTCAAGCTCGCGCAGGGGTTCGTCGAGGAAAAAGACGTCGCCGCCGAACGCGAGCGCTCTGGCAACAGCAAGACGGCGTTTCATGCCGCCGCTGAGCTCGCGCGGGTACTTCTGCGCGTCCGCCGAAAGGCCGACGGCGTTCAGGTAATGCGCGGCGCGCTCCTTGTCGCCGCAGATCGCCGTAATATTTTTTTCGGCGGTGTACCACGGTAAAAGACGGTTTTCCTGAAAGACGAACGACTGGCGCAAGGTCGTGTCGCGGCGCACCTCGCCGGAATCGGGGAGTAAAAGACCGCTTGCGAGCCTTAAGACAGTCGTCTTGCCGCAGCCGGAAACACCGAGCAGGCAAACAAACGCGGCGTCATGAAAGGTGACACTGAAATTTTCAATGACTTTTTTACCGTCAAAGGCGACGGATACCTTGTCAAATTCAATCATCCGCGCGCCTCCTTTTCTTCTGTCGTTTTATGATCATACCAAACAAGCGTTCAAGTAAGAAGCTGAGCAGAATGACGGTCACCGTAAAAGCGAAAAGCGTAGGCACCTCTAAATAGATTTTCGTGTCATAAAGGCGCGCGCCGATGCCATACTCCGGATTGCAGATAACCTCGGCAGCTGTTCCCGCTTTCCACGCCATGCCCAACGAAACCGACGAAGCGGAGGAGAGGTGCGGCAGGACAGAAGGAATATAGAGCCGCCGTAAGCGCGCCGATTTGCTCAGTTCAAAGGCGCTTGTCATCTCTATGAGGTTTTTATCGGTCTGGTCGAGTCCGGAAAGCAAGCTGCCGCTGACAATCGGCGCGACAATCAAAAGAGAAGTAAAGACCGGTACATTGTTTTTGCTTACCCAGACGAAAAGCAGCAGGATGAAAGAGGCTACAGGCGTGGCGCGGATGACGGTCATCAGGGGAGTAAAGAACGCCTTGAGCCACACGGACAGGCGCATCAGCGCGCCGAGAAGAATTCCGGCGGCGGCGCCGAACAGAAAGCCCGCGACCACGCGCAGCAGCGAAAGCGCTGCGGAGATGTAGTAGTCAGACGTTTTGAGCAGCGCCATAAGCGCTTTTAAAACCGCGAGAGGCGATGGCAAGAGCACCTCGTGCCCCACCAAAAAGGACGCGAGCGACCAGATCAGCAGCCATATGAGCGCTACTACCGCACCTCTCAACAATTTTTTCGTCATGATTATTTCGTATAGTACAGATCGTCGGCGGGGATTTTACCGCCGATCAGCGCGGCGTTAAAGTCATAGAGCGCCGCATAAAACGCTGTGAGCTGAGTCGTCATATCGTTTCCCGTGACGCAGACCATATTGGCGTTTGGGATAGCGGCTTTGGCGACCGCGGCGGGCATGATTCCGTATTGCCCGATAAGCGCCGAGGCTTCGTCAATATTTTTATTGACGTAATCGACCGACGCCTTGTATTCGACAAGAAAGCTCTTGACCGCGTCGGGATGCTCCGTAATGAATGCCGCGCGCGCGACGACGACGCCCATGGGCAGCTCGCCTAAACCCGCGTCTTTCCATTCCTTCGTTAAATCGAGCGCAATCTTGAATTCGGATTTCTTCTGTATGAGCGAGGTGACGAACGGTTCGGGAAGAATGCAGACGTCATACGCGCCGGAGGCTGCTTGTGTAACGGCTTCCGCGTGTTCGGCGGCGTAGGTAATCTCAGCCCCGCTGTCGCCTAAAAGCTTCGAGATAACCGCCTCGGCGGTCGTGCCCTTGCCGGAGGCGATAACTTTTTTGCCGTCGAGATCGGCAATCTTCTTGACCGTGTCGCCTTTTTCGAGAACGTACAGTACGCCGAGCGTGTTGACGGCGATAACCTTAATGTCCGCGGCACCCTTGGTTTTCAGCATGGCGGCAAGATTGCTCGGAACAGCCGCTAAGTCGAGAGAGCCGCTCGTCAGAGCGCTTGAAATGGCGTCAGGCGCGCTTTCGATTTTAAAGGTGTATTTGTTTGCTGCCGCGCCGCTTTCGTTCTGCTTCATCAGAAAGGCGGCGCCCATTCCGGTCGGTCCTTTCAGAACGGCAATGTTGACCGTGGTTTTCGCCGTAAAAGCGGTCGTTGTTGTGGTGTCTGAACTTCCCGTCCCCGCGCAGGAGGCGAGCGCCAGCACCATAAGCAGGGTAAGGATGACGCAAAGTGTCTTTTTCATGATAGTATTCTCCTTTATGGAATTAACGAACGGCATTAACCGGATGTTTGTTAAATATTATACAATAAAAAATATAAAACCGCAACCCCCAACTGTAAAAAACTGTATTTTCTCTTGACGGGTGATAGGGATAAACGGTATAATACTTTTAATCAATATGGAAATGAGGAAAAAATTATGGAACCTATCATGCGTTCGGATAAGCTTGCCGAAGTCCACTCTGACATCCGCGGTCCCGTATTCGTCGAGGCCATGCGTATGCGCAAGGAGGGGATTGACGTACTGCGCCTGAATACGGGCAACCCCGCGACGTTTGGCTTTGAAATGCCCGAAAGCGTCAGGACAGCTCTGTTAAACAACGCCGACAAAGCCGTCGCGTACTGCGATTTAAAGGGTATGCCCGAAGCGAGAGAAGCCATCTGCGATTATCACAAGGGCAAGGGTATAAAAGACATCACCCCCGACGATGTGTTCATCGGCAACGGCGTCAGCGAGCTGGTCACCATGGCGCTGACAACGCTTCTCAACTACGGCGATGAAATACTCGTGCCCGCGCCCGACTATTCGCTGTGGACAAACTCCGTCTACCTCGCGGGCGCAAAGCCCGTTCACTACATCTGCGACGAGCAGGCGGCGTGGTATCCCGATCTTGCCGACATCAAGTCGAAGATCACCAAAAAAACACGCGCCATCGTGCTGATCAACCCGAACAACCCGACCGGCGCTCTCTATCCGAAGGAGCTGCTCGAGGATATTATAACCGTCGCGCGCGAACATAAACTTGTCGTTTTTTCCGATGAGATATACGACCGTCTGGTCATGGATGATCTCGAGCACGTTTCGACCGCCACGCTTGCGCCCGATCTGCTTGTCGTCACAATGAACGGGCTGTCCAAATCGCACATAATCTGCGGTTTCCGCTGCGGCTGGATGCTCATTTCCGGCGCGAAAGAGGCGGCGAAGGATTTCATGGCCGGTCTTGTGCAGCTCTGCGCCATGCGCCTGTGCGCCAACGCCCTGCCGCAGCTCGTGATTCCGGCGGCTCTGAACGACCCCGAAAGCACCAGGGCTATGATGGTTCCCGGCGGTCGCCTGTATGAGCAGAGGGCGGCGACCTGCCGCGAGCTCGATAAGATCGACGGCATAACATATGTAAAAAACAGCGCCGCCTTCTACATCTTCCCGAAGCTCGATATTAAAAAGTTCAATATCACCGATGACCAGCAGTTCGCCATGGACTATCTCCACAGCAAAAACGTCATGATCATTCCCGGCGGCGGTTTCAGCTGGAGAATGCCGGATCATTTCCGCATCGTCATGCTGCCGGAGCCGGAGGTGCTGGCAAAGGCCATGCGCGACCTCGGCGATTTCCTCAAAACCTATTGGCAGACCATATAAAACAAAGCTCACGGCGGACGGCAAAGTCCGCCGTGTTTTTTTCAGCCGCCGGTATCGCAGGGCGTTACCGTTACATCGAAATCCAGTTTAAGAAGATTGTCGGGTGACAGCTTGCCGCTCAGCCAGCTTTCGAGCTGATCGACGCGCAGAATCACCGGAATCCTGTCATGGATTTTTTTCATTTCACCGGTCGCCTTTTTGGTGATGATGACAAACTCCCTGCCGTCCTCTGTATCGCGGTACAGCCCCGCCATAAACAGGATATTGCCGTCCTTGTCTTTGACAAAGTGTTTCTTCTTGCCCTTATCGAGCTTTTCCCACTCAAAGAATTCTCCGGCGGGGACGACGCAGCGCCCGCCCATAATCAGCTTTGAAAACATACCCTTGATTTGTATGGTTTCACAGCGCGCGTTGATGATCACGCCCGACCCGTCCCACTTTTGAAAACCCCACTTGACGCTTTCAAAGGAAACGCTTTCTCCCTGACCTGTGATGACGGGCGCGCTGTCGGTGGGGAAGACCTCGCCGACAGCTTCCTCATAGGCGGTAAATTCGTCTTTTACAATACGCAGAGACAGCTCCTGCAATATTTCGCGTATTTCGACGATCTCGTCCTCGGTTAAAACGGTATATCTCCCGCACATACTCACAACTCCTTTGTCATTGCGGTTTTTTCCATGCCGATCTTACTGAATTTTGAAAGCAACGCCTTTATGCGGCTGTCGATATCGATACAGGGCGGGCAGTCCTCGTCGTTAAAGAACGAGAGCTGCTCATATTCCGCCGAAAAAAGACTGTCGGTTCTAAGGGAAACACAGCGCAGCGGATGCGTCCACTGATAATGTTTAGTGAACAGCTCGAAGGCTTTGTTGAAAATCATATTAGCACTGTCGGTCGGATACGAAAAGCTGCATTGACGGGTCATTTTGTCGAAGCGGCTGTCCTTGAGGCAAATACCGACGCAGCATGTTTTCAGCCGGTGCTTTTTCAGCCTGGCAGAAACCGAATTTGACAGCAGAAAAAGAATCGCGCCAACCTCCTCGTCGCTGTGAAGGTCCTCCGGCGGCGTGATGGCATTTCCGATGCTGCCTATCGCGTCATTCGAAGGATGAAAACCCCGGTCGTCGCCGCTGGCGAACCGCCACAGATCATTGCCTACCTTCCCCAGCAGCCTTTGAAGCGTTTTCGGGTCGCAGGAGGCGATGTCGCCGATAGTCCTGATGCCGATACCGAGCAGCTTTTTGTTTCTTTCTTTACCGACGAAAAGCAAATCAGAGGCGGGGAGAGGCCAGACAAGCCGCTTATAATTCTCTCGCGAAATCACCGTTGTGGCGTCGGGCTTCCTATAATCGCTGCCCAGCTTTGAGAAGATATAGTTGTCGCTTACGCCGACCGAAGCGCTAAGTCCCTGCGCGTATTTGATTTCTAAGCGTATCAGATCGGCAATCTGCTTTGCCTCGCCCAAGGTCGCGCCGGTTTCCGTCAGGTCAATCCACGCCTCGTCCAGCCCATAGGGGATGACGGCATCGGTGTATTTGAGATAAATGTTGCGCGCCGATTTCGTCTCCTTCAGATATTTCTGTAGATCCGCTTCGACATAACCCAGTGCGGGGCAGATTTGTTTTGCCTGATGGAAGCTGATTCCTGTTATCACTCCGGCGCTCTTGGCGAGGCTGTTTTTTGCCATGACGACGCTGTGCCGCATGGCGGGGTCGCCGCACACGGCAAAGGGGACGCTTTTTAGCGCGGGGTTTGATTTTTCCTCGACCGCCGCGAAGTAATTGTTCATATCGCAGTGTAGAATGACCCGTTCCATGCGTTTAGACCGCCCCGATCACTTTGCCGAAAATATGAAAATCATCGTATTCGCGAAGCGCAATCGGCTCATAGCGCGGATTAAGCGAGATAAGCGCGCCGCCGAGCAGCTTTTTTAAGTAGGACGCGCCGCCCAAAGCGAATATGCCGATCTCACCGTCTTCAAGCGTTTGCTGCTCCTTAATGAACACGATCTGCCCGTCATGGAACCGAGGCTCCATACTGTCCCCGCTGACGCGTACGGCGTAATCCGCGCCGCGCGGAATCAGCTCGTCGGCGGTCATTTCCTCAAAATGCTCGCCGTCAAGATACGTTCCCGTTCCGGCGGATACAGAAATATCGTAAAGGCGGAACACTCTGCCGCTCTTGATTTTCTCCTCGTCAGTAAAAACGGGATCGGCTTTCAGCAGTTCGATATAGCGCAGAGCGTGCTCGCGCCCTTTCATATTCAAGCCGCGCAGAAGCGGCTCCTCCTGTAGGCTTGGTTTCCCCGATAATAAATACGCCGCGTCCGCTTTGTAGATTTTACACAGGACGGCAAAATACTCAAGGTCGGGCTTATGCTTGCCGGTCTCCCAGCTGGATATGGCGTAAGGCATTACCGCATACCCCAGCCTTGTGAAGTGCGCCGAAACCTCCGTCTGCGTCAAACCGGCTTCAATCCGCGCCTGCTTTATGCGTTTTGAAAAATCCATAACATTCACCTCGGTATATAGTGTAACACGGATTTTAACAAATAGCAATAAATAGTTGTGTTAAACACAAAATAATAATTAATAATGTGTAATACATGATTCTATAGAAAATATAATGCCCTTAAAGCCGTTTGGCTTTAAGGGCGTAATGCTCATCATTCAGGCAACAGTTCGCTGCAAATCATCGTTGAAAAAACCGCCCGAAGGCGGTTTTTTCTGGTCCGAGTGGCGAGACTTGAACTCACGGCCTCTTGACCCCCAGTCAAGCGCGCTACCAACTGCGCCACACCCGGAAAGCTTTACTATGTTATCATACCGTTTTGATTTTTGCAAGTGTTTTTATGATTTTTTTAATCTAATCGTTGAGAAGCGCTCATCGGAACGGTTATTGCTTTTTTTGATTAGGGCGTGTATGATTGTTTTGAAAACAGCGCTGTTTATCATTTTATAGGGGTGCGATATGAAAATTGAAATCAGTGAAAACCTACGCAGGCTGCGGCATCAAAAAGACATGACGCAGGATGAGCTGGCGCAGTTTTTAGGCGTCAGCTATCAGGCGGTCAGCAAATGGGAGCGGGGAGAGGGATATCCGGATATCACGATGCTTCCGTCGATCGCGAATTTTTTTGGCGTCACGCTCGACGAGCTGCTCGGTATGGACGATATACGGAGCCAAAAACGTATTGCGGAGCTTCACGCAGAGTGGAAGGAGAATAACGCGGTCGGCAAAAACGAAGAAAATGTGTTGCTTATGCGCGACGCGCTGAAAACGTATCCGAACGAATGGCTTTTCACGGTGCAGCTGATCACCTCGCTTGAAAAGTGCGGTGGTTCCGAGGAGGAAAAAGCGGAAAACAGGACACAAGCTATCGCGCTTTCCGAACGGCTTTTGGAATACTGTCCGGACGCACAGATAAATAACGCGTTTTTATTCAATATCTGCCACTCCTACTGGAAGAACGGCGAAACGGCAAAAGCCGTCGCGTGCGCGAACAAGCTGCCCTCCG
>CAYYFY010000083.1:0-7583 GCA_964471035.1 uncultured Eubacteriales bacterium | reverse complement strand
CAAGCGTGTAGCGGACTTTCACCGCCTAGTTGTCGCCCATGCCGAGCGCACGTGATATTTTTGCCTTGGCGGCAAAAGTGATATGATATTTGCCTCCACACGCGCCGCAGCGCATATCACTCGCGAAGCGAATATCGCTGCGTAAGCAATATCACTTGCCGCAAGGAAAATATCATTGAAAAAACCGCCCTTAAGGCGGTTTTTTCTGGAGCGGAAGACGGGAATCGAACCCGTACCATCTGCTTGGGAAGCAGAAGTTCTGCCACTAAACTACTCCCGCGGGGCAAGATGTATTTTATCACACCGCGCTAAAAAATGCAAGGATTTTCTGGAACTTAACACTTTTAATGTTCCGCGAAGCGGTACTCTTAACCTTTAACGTTCCGTGAAGCGGTACTCTTAACCTTTAACGTTCCGCGAAGCGGTACTCTTAACCTTTAACGTTCCGCGAAGCGGTACTCTTAACCTTTAACGTTCCGCGAAGCGGTACTCTTAACCCTTAACTTAATAACATTAACACAAAACCAGCAAAAAGTCGATAATAATAAGCAATGTCTTTTATAACGGCGCGATGTTAAGTGTTGCGCTGCGCAAAGAATCGCAAGCGATTCTCTTAAAAAACGCTAACGCGTTTTTCGCACAACGTTAAATGTTATGTGCCTGCGGTATTCCCGCAACATGAAGAAATCCTTGCAATCCTTATACAATATATGGTATACTTTCTGCGATTGTAATCTGTGCCGTGAAAGGATGAAAGCCGATGAAAAAACCCATACAGCTTCCCCCGCGCCCGATCCGCGTCTCGAGCCACTACAAGCGCTATGACATCGAGGTGCCGAAGGCGCTGCTCGACAGGCGCGCCATAAAGCCCGACCTGACGGATTTTCCCTATCCGCTGCCCCAGAAAAAGAGCGATTACCGCTGCTTTGACGCGGGCAAAAACGGCGTTATATGGTACGGCTCGTCAGCGGGTGTGACGCGCTACGCGCCGAACGCCGACTGTCTTGAGGACATTGTGCAGTATTTCAGCGCCGACCGCGATTTGCTCGATAACAACGTCAAGGCGCTGATGGCCGACGGCGACGGCGTCTGGGTGCTGACCGAACAGGGCGTCACGCACATCGAGATGAGGATGGTCAGCGGCTCGCAGAAGGCGAACATTCTGCTCGAGGAGACGCTGCAGTATGTGGCGCGGCACGATATGGTCAGCCAGCGCGATCTGGCCGAGCCGCGCAATGTCCGTTCGCGCGTGCCGTTCGGCCATTCGGACAACGACGGCTGCTTTACGGGGCATTTCGCCATCGGGGAAATTTTCAAATACGCGACCCTCAAGCGCGATAAGGGGACGAACGACCCCGAAACGCTGAGGGCGTACAAAACCGCCATGGACGCCAGCGAAGCGACGCTGCTTCTGATGTATGTCGCGGGCAGGGGAGACGGCTTTGTGGCGCGCACGTATGTGACGAGCGCCGAGCCTGTCCCCAACGACGGTCTGTTTTACAAAAAGAACGGCGCGACGGCTGTCTGCGTCAGCACCAACGCCGCGCGCAAGCGGGGACTTGTCGGCGCACAGGTCAAGGCCGACGCGCCGATTCCCGAGAGGCTCGCGCGCCACTACCGCGACGAGGGCTTTTCCGATACCGACATCACCTACAAGGGCGATACCAGCAGTGACGAAATCACGCTGCACTATCTGCACATCCTCGTCGCGCACGAGTTTTTAGGCTCCGCGGACGCGGAATATGACGCGCTGCTCCGTGAGGCGGCGAGAAATACGATGACGCATATCATCGACCACGGCTTCGAGCTGCACGAGTGCGACGGCAAGCCGACCACATGGGCAAAATGGAGTCCCGGATACTTCTCCGAGGGACTGGGCTGGGTTGACGGATGCCTGAACGCCGCGGAGATTTTCATGTATCTGCGCGTCACCATGCACATCACGGGCGAGAGCGGCCGCTTTCAGGAGGCGTTCGACAAGCTCGTTTCCCTCGGCTATGTCGAGCTGACCAGAAAGCATAACAAGCGCTTTTTCCAGGCGTCTTTACTCGCGGGGATCGACCCCAGAGAGGATTTGATGTACGGCGACAACGCGCTTTCCTCCAGCGCCTACTGGGGACTGATCACGCTGGAAACCGACCCCGAGCGCCTGAAAATCTTCAAGGAGGGTTTTGAGGGCTGGCTCGACAAAACAAATCCCGAGTACAACCCCATCTATGTGTTCCCGTATTTGCTCTGCTTCCCCGAGAAAGAGGAAAGCTGCAACTGGGATCTGCTCGCCAAATGGTTCAACCGCCACAACATTTCGCGCCTTGCCGCGGGCGTATCGCTCGACAAGCGCGTCGATATCCCGAAGAAAATTTCGATGGGCGGCTACGCGGAGACCTCCTGTCTGCTGATGCCGGACGAGCGGTTCATCAGCAAATACGACCGCAACCCCCTTGAGTACAAAAACGAGGACAGCGGCGGCATACACGTTGTGGAAAGCTGCTATCCGTATACGACAGCTTATTGGCTCGGACGTTATTTCGGCTTCATTGCCGAGTGAGAAAGGACTGCTTCTATGGACAAAACGATTCATTTGATCGGCAACGCGCATCTTGATCCCATTTGGCTCTGGCGCTGGCAGGAGGGCTGCGGCGAGGTACTTCAGACCTTCCGGAGCGCGCTCGACAGGCTTAATGAATACCCCGACTTCGTCTTTACCTGCTCCTCGGCGCAGTACTATAAGTGGGTCGAGGACATCGACCCGGAGATGTTCGAGGAAATCCGTCAGCGCGTCAAAGAGGGGCGCTGGGTGCCGGTCAACGGCTGGTGGATTCAGCCCGACTGCAATATGCCCTCCGGCGAGAGCTTCGCGCGGCAGGCGCTCTACAGCCAGCTCTATTATTACGAGAAATTCGGCAAAATCTGCCGTACCGGCTACAATGTCGATTCCTTCGGCCACAACGGCATGATGCCGCAGTTCATCAAGAAGGGCGGCATGACCGCCTATGTCATGATGCGCCCCGACATCCGCGAAAATCCGGACGCGCCCGAAAACCTGTTCTGGTGGGACAGTGCCGACGGCTCGCGGGTACTGACCTACCGCATCCCTTCAGGCTACGGCAACAGCGGCACACGCTCCATAGAGCGGGCGAGGGAGGAGCTGAGCAAACGCGCCGAAAGCGCGGGACACGGCATGATGCTCTTCTACGGCGTGGGCAACCACGGCGGCGGTCCGACTAAGGGCGACATCGAGTTCATGCTCAGAAACATGAAGACCGACGGCTTCTGCGACCTGGAGTTTTCCTCGCCCGACGCGTATTTTAAGGAAATGTGCTTAGAGAAGCTCGACATTCCCGTCTGGACGGACGATCTCCAGCACCACGCCAGCGGCTGCTACAGCGCCACCTCCCTGATGAAGCAGCAGAACCGGCGCTTAGAATGGCTGCTCGGCGCGGCGGAGAAATGGGATACCGTCGCCGCTCTTCGGTGCGCAGGCAAGGCGTCCACCGCCGCTTTACGTGAGGCGTGGCTCGACGTCTGCTTCAACCAATTCCACGACATCATGTGCGGCTGCTCTATTATGGAGGCTTACGAGGACGTGCGCGATTCCGAGGGACACGCGGCGACCATCGGCGCGCGCGCCTACAACAACGCCGCTTTGCGTATCACCCGCAGAATCGACACCTGGATCGACGGCGTGTCCGATACGGTCACACAAGAGGTGCGCCACCACACCGGCGCGCATCTCGAAAACATTCCGCGTCCGGTCGTCGTCTTTAACCCGACCTCCTACGCCGCCGCGCTGCCCGTGCGGACGAATTACCCGTCGAAGATCGTCGCCGACAGCGAGGGCAATCCCGTTTTATTCCAGAACGTACGCTCCTCGCGCTCGAACGATTCGCACCTCGACACCGCCTTTATGGCTTCTGTCCCGCCGCTGGGATACGAGGTTTACTGGCTGACGCTCGACCCTGCGCTTCACGCCGAGGACATCGAAAAGCCCGCGCAGGAATTCAAGATGGAAAACGAATATATAAAGGTTAAGTTCGATAAGGATACAGGGCATATCAAGAGCCTTCTTGACAAGGAAACCGGCAACGAATACGCCAAGGACAAACACCTCGCCATCCCGACGGTCATGGACGACAGCGACACCGACACCTGGGCGCACAACCGCTTCACCTTCCACAATGTCAAAGGGCTCATGGAGCTTGTCAGCATCGAGAAGGTCGAGGACGGCGCGCTGCGTCAGATCGTCCGTACCAAACACAAATTCAACGATTCCTATTTGACGCAGGATTTCATCCTCGCCAAAAAACAAAAGACGCTCCGCGTCGAGTGCAAGGCTATCTGGCAGGAGGATTTCTCAATTCTGAAAATGGCGTTCCCGCTGACCGGCAAAAACCCCGTTTCGACCTATGAGATTCCGGCGGGCTTCATCAAGCGCCCGACAAACGGCGAGGAGGAGCCATCCCAGAATTTCGCCGATCTGACGCTCAACTTAAAGAGCGGCGCGCGCGCGGGACTGTCCGTCATCAGCGATTCGAAGTACAGCTACGACTGCCCCGGCACCGAGCTGCGCCTGACCGCCTTGCGCAACGTCATCTTCGCCGACCACTTCTCGAGCCGTCCGGACGCGAATTTCAACTTTACCGACGAGGGACTCCAGCGCTTTACCTACGGCATCTATGTCCACCCAAGCGAGGTTGAGAGCAGCGACGCGGTCAAAGAGGCGCATCTACTCAACAACCTGCCGCAGTTCGCCGTCATTCCGGAGAGCTACCACAAGGGGACGCTGCCGCAGAAAAAAAGCTTCCTCTCGGTCAATGCCGATAATGTCCAGGTGACCGCCTTGAAGCTCTGCGAGGACAAATCCGGCGCGCTGATTATCCGGCTCTATGAAACGAAAGGGCAAAGCGCGCGCTGTATGCTGATGTCTTCATTGTTTGACAACGGCTTCTGGTTCGACATCAGCCCGTCTGAAATCAAAACCTTCCGCGTCGATAAGGACGGGAAGGTGACAGAGGTAAACTTCTTAGAAGGAATTGTACGATAAAAAATATGCCGCCCCTGCAAGGGCGGCATATTTTTTGAATGGGAAATGAGAAATTAGGAATTAGGGGTCTGCGACGCTATAATAAATCGAGGTTCTGCGTTCAGAAAATTCAATCGAACTCTCTGTAGAGCGCGAGCACCTTGCCGAGTACGACGACCTCATTGGTGATAATCGGCTCGTAGGCGTCGTTCTCCGGCTGGAGACGAAAGTGTCCCTGCTCCATATAAAAGCGCTTGACCGTCGCCTCGTCCTCGATCATCGCGATGACAATCTCGCCGTTTTGGGCTGCCGGCGTCTTTTCGGCGATGACGATGTCGCCGCTCAAAATGCCCGCTTTGACCATACTGTCGCCGCGCACGCGCAGCGCGAACAGCGGCTTGTCGCGCGAAACGCGCCCCGAATACGGGATATACCCCTCGATCTGCTCGACGGCTAAAATCGGCATACCGGCCGTGACCGTGCCGAGCAGCGGCACGGACAGGACATTTTCGACCTGCCCGAGCAGCCGTATTGACCGCTTGAGCAGCGGGTCGCGCATAATGTACCCCGCCTTTTCAAGCGCGTCGAGCGCCGCCTGCACCGACGAGGTCGATTTCAGTCCCACCGCCGCGCCGATCTCGCGCACCGACGGCGGCACGCCGTCCTGCGAACGCTCCATCAGATACTCGTATATCTTTTTCTGAGTGCTGTTGATTGTTTCCATAATATCAGCTCCTTTCTACAGAACAAATATTCTACGGAGTCCATCATAACACATTCTTTTTCAAAAAGCAAACATTTGTTTGATTTTTTTGAAAAATTTTTATTCGACTCCGGTGAGCGCATCGAAAACAAAGCGAACCCCTAGCCGGAAGCCGTCCGCAAACGTCTCGGCGCAGGCATCGCACGACAACATCTCCGCCGATTATGTTCACGGCTTTACGAATACGCCAAGCCCTTTGCCGAAGATTCGTTTATCGTTCCGTCTCACTTCGGTTCTTTCTTAAATAAATCAGCAACACCGATATGTCCGCCGGCGACACCCCGCTGACGCGTGCGGCCTGTCCGACGTTCTGCGGGCGTATTTTCGACAGCTTTTCGGCTGCCTCAAGACGTAAATTTTTAATGGCTTTATAGTCGATATCTTCGGGAAGCTCCTTTTCCTCTAAGCGCCGCGCCTCTTTGATGTCCGCCTCCTGCCGTTTTATGTATCCCTCGTATTTCAGCCCGATCTCCACCTGCTCAAAAATTTCCGGAGGAAGTTCGGGTCTGTTTTTATCAAACGGCGTAAGGCAAGCATAATCAAGCTGCGGACGGCGTATCAGGTCAGACAGGCGCGTGCCGGTTTCGAGCGGGGCGGTGCCGCGCTCCGTCAAAAGGGTGTTCAGTTCCTTTGAGGGGGCGATCGCCGCCGCTTTTACGCGCTTGCGCTCGGCGTTTATGAGCCTTGTTTTTTCCTGTAACGCGCGGTAACGCTCTTCGCCTATCAGACCGAGCGAATAGCCCGTTTCGGTCAGGCGCAGGTCGGCGTTGTCCTGCCGCAGGACAAGACGGTACTCGCTGCGTGAGGTCATCATCCCGCCGACCATTGGCTATCAGGTGGCAGACCCGGACTGCGACCTCGATTATGTGCCTAATCAAGCTCGGCGGCAACCGGTCCGGCTGGCCCTGTCCAATTCGTTTGGCTTTGGCGGTCAAAACGGCGTCCTGTGCCTGAAAAAATGGTAACCAGACCATTTCCGCCGGCAATGGAAAAGGCGCCCCTGCCGCGCCTTCTCCTGGAGGAAATGTGAGTCTTTATCCACACTGATTCAATCAGTATGAACCGGGATCTGGGGCAAGATCAATCGATGAACTTGCCGCTGGCTGCTTTCATGTTCAGTCCGAGTTTGGCCAGTTGGTTGTTTGTACGTTCATGTTCGGCCGGGCGCCGGACTTTCAAAGTAGTGGTCTTGATCAGTTCCTGCTCGGTCAGCACGAAGTATTTAATGGCCTTGTAAGGCGGCATCTGCAGGTTGATCTGCTTAAGCTGGTCCGCGAAATACTGGACCAGCGCTTTGTGGTCGTCCTTGAGGCCGACTGGCAAATCGTCGGACGACAGCACCAGTTTGGCACAGATATCGACATTCTCATGGGATGAGGAATCACCCCAGATCAGGGACTCCTTGACGCCGGCAATGTGGTTGACCAGGAATTCAATCTCTTCCGGGAATGCCTTCTTGCCATTGGTCAGGACAATCATGGATTTGACGCGGCCGGTTATATGAATACATTTCCTATTGTCCAGGTAGCCGATGTCCCCGGTCCGGAACCAATGATCCGGCGTCATGACCTCGGCTGTGGCTTCCGGATTCTGGTAATAGCCCAGCATGACACTGTCGCTGCGGGTGAGGATCTCGCCGATCGCGCCCGGTTCATCACTCGTGGTGTCAATCGCGGCTTCGACTCCGGCCAATGGCTGGCCGACGCTGTTGTAAACTTGAAGCGCCCGGTTGCTGGCAGATATGACCGGAGAAGTCTCCGTCAATCCGTACCCGCAAAGGAACTCGATCCCGATTTC
>CAYYFY010000082.1:0-7586 GCA_964471035.1 uncultured Eubacteriales bacterium | reverse complement strand
CGAGGAGCTTGAAGATACGCTTGTTAAAAGCGGCGGCGACGGTGACCTCGGCTTGCGTGAGGAACGGCTTTACGAGGCTGTCGCCCAGTACGTCATCTTCGCTCATAAGGGGAACGAACTCAAGAAAAACGAATACATGACCTACGCGCAGGCTATTTTGAAGGCGGATGAAAATTTCCTGCCCGACTTTTTGTTCAGGCAGGAAGGCGTCAAGGATAAACTGATCATCAACCAAAAGGCAAGGGTGTTTGTCAAACAGATGACGTAATTCATAACTCAGGACAGACATATCTCCCCCGATTTTTCGTTTTCTTGCCGTACTGAATAGCACGCGCCGGACAGCGGTGAATACAGCGCAGACACTGAATACAACGCTTATCCCATTCAGGCTTTCCGTCGGAGGGCCTGATATTTTTTACGGGGCAGACGCGCGCGCACAGCCCGCACGCGGTACAGGTGTCCTCGGCGTAAAACGGTTTCGAACTCATAGCGAAGGCGTTGAAAGCGCCGTTTACGACCGTGGATTTGAGCGCCGCGCCTTTGCCCTCATGAACATTAAAAACGCGCGCGCGCCTAGTTATCGCCTCTGCGATTACCATGGCGGTTTTTTTCGCCGCGTCAAGCTTTTTCGTTTCTGTTTCCTTACTGTCTACATCGCCTAAGGGAAGATAGTTGTTGGGCATTACGACGGAATAGCCGAGCTTCAGCGGCAGGAATTTGCCGATATGCTCAATACTTTTGCCGGCATCGTCTCCACAGGTGCAGACAGCAAAGCAGTACGCGTCCGGCACCACGGTCAGACGCTTCAAAAACGCGGTCACGATACGCGGCGCGCTCCACGCGTAGACGGGAAACACTACGCCGACGACCGGGTCGCCGCAGCGTATCGCCCCTTCTGTTCTGATGAGCTCCTCGATCGGCGCGGTCGTGTCGCCCGTCAGACGGGCGAGAAGCTTCGCGAGCTGCTCGGAGTTGCCCGTACCCGAAAACCAATAAATCATAATACACTCTCCCGTTTGACCTCGCCCGCCAGATACAGCGAACCGGCGATGAGCAGAATATCGTCTTTTTCCAGTGTGTTCAGAACAGCCGGATAGACGTCGTTCAATGTTTTCGCGTAGGAAACATCCGCGCAGTACCGCGCGGCGATTTCCGCGAGCGCCTCTCCCGACAGCGCGCGGGGATTATTCGGCGTCACGCAGAGTATTTTTCCGGCGACCGTACCGAATAGTCTCACGCACGTCTCAATGTCCTTGTCGGCCATCATACCGAGAATCACGGTCAGTTTTTTACCATCAATTGCCTTTTCAAGCGTTTTAACAAGGGCGGCGACACCATCGGGATTGTGTCCGCCGTCGAGAATGACGAGCGGGCTTTTTTCAAGTATCTCGATACGCGCCGGCAGACGCGTATCGGCGATTCCGTGATAAAGAGCGTCTTGCGGTATTAGGAATCCCTGCTCCCGCAATATTTTAACGGTTTCGATGACCGTCAGCATATTGCTCACCTGGTGCTCTCCTGCCATACCGACTCTGTAGTCTTTATTTTCGTATGAAAAATCCGTGCCGAAGATGTCGGCGCTCTTGACACAGGCGCGCGACGCGTCGGGAACGACGAGCTTGCAGCCGCGCTCTTCGGCAGTGTTTTCGACGACGCGAAAAGCGGCGTCCGTCTGCCCTGACGCACAGACAACCGGCGAAAAGCTTTTAATGATTCCGCATTTTTCATAAGCGATCTGTTCAAGCGTATCGCCAAGAATGGCGGTATGGTCAAGTGAAATTGAAGTGATGACCGAAACGAGCGGCGGCTCGATGATGTTGGTCGAATCAAGGCGTCCGCCCAGCCCCGTCTCCAGCACCGCGACGTCGCAGCTTTCGCGCTCATAGCACAAAAACGCCGCGGCGGTCAGCAGTTCAAATTCGGTCAGGCTGTCCCCGTCCTTCGCCATTTGCTCCGCATAGGGGTGAAAATCCGTGACCGCTCCGGCAAAAATATCTTCGCTCACCGGCGCGCCGTCAATCTGGACGCGCTCAAGAAAATGTGTTACATAGGGCGAAATAAACAACCCTGTTTTATATCCGGCGGCGGTCAGAACGCCCGCTGTTGCCGTCGCGGTCGAGCCCTTGCCGTTTGTTCCGGCGATATGAATGAACCTTTTGCCTTTGTGGGGATTGCCGACGCAGGACAAAACGGCATCCATACGGGACAGCCCCGGACGGATACCGAATTTCAGAAGCGAGTGAATATAGCGGACAGATTCGTCGTAATTCATATTAAATCAAAGTTTACTTAAACTCTCTTGCAACATCGAGCGCTTCGTTTTATTCTTTTCGAGCGCCTCGCGCTGCGCTTCCACGACTTGCGTGGGCGCCTTGCCGACAAAACCGGAGTTAGCAAGCTTACTCTCGGCGGCGGCAATCTCCTTTTCGGTGTTCAGAAGTTCTTTGTTGAGCCGTGCTTTCTCCGCCTCGATGTCAACCAGCTCGCCGGTCGGGATATAGAGGCGCGCGCTGTCGGTGATGACGCAGACAGCGCCCTCGACCTCGAAGCTGTCGCCTACAGAAACCTCCGACGCAGAAGCTAACCGCATTATAAACGCGGCGCCGTTCGTAAAGTCCTCCTTATACGCCGTCTCGACAAAGACCCGCGCCTTCTTCGACGGCGGGACGTTCATCTCGGCGCGGCGGTTGCGTATGGCCTTGATGGCCGTCATGACGCGCTCCATCGACGCCTCCTCGGCGGGGAAGCTGAGCGCTTTTTCGGGAACGCACCACGGGGAAATCATGATGCTCTCGCCCTCGTGGGGCAGCGTGCGCCAGATTTCTTCTGTGATGAACGGCATAAACGGATGCAGCAGCTTTAAGGTGCCCGACATGACGTAAACGAGGACCGCCTTTGCCGTATCCCTCTCGGCGCCGTCTGCTGAAAGGCGCACCTTGGTAAGCTCAATGTACCAGTCGCAGAACTCGTCCCAGATAAAGTCATACAGCTTCTGGACAGCCAGTCCCAGCTCGAAGCTTTCGAGCGACTCGGTCACGCCCTCGAGCAGCGCGGTATACCGGCTCAAAATCCACTTATCCTCGACGGCGAGTCCCTCCGGAATATGCGGCGCGCTCTCGTCCTCGTCAAGGTTCATGAGGATAAAGCGGTTGGCGTTCCATAGCTTATTGGCGAAATTGCGGCTTGCCTCGATTTTCTCGTCGGAAAAGCGCATATCGTTGCCCGGGCTGTTTCCCGTCGCCAAAGCAAAACGCAGCGCGTCCGCGCCGTACTTTTCGATGACGTCGAGCGGATCGATGCCGTTGCCTAAGGACTTTGACATCTTACGTCCCTGCGCGTCGCGCACGAGCCCGTGTATGAGCACCGTATCGAACGGAACCTGTCCGGTGTGCTCGATGCCCGAAAACATCATGCGCATGACCCAGAACGGGATGATGTCGTAGCCTGTGACAAGCGTGTTTGTCGGGTAATAGCGTTTATAGTCCTCGGCGTCGTCCGGCCAACCGAGCGTCGAAAACGGCCAGAGAGCGGACGAAAACCACGTGTCGAGCGTGTCGGGGTCCTGAACAAGACGAGAGCCGCCGCACTTGCCGCAGCCTTCAGGCTGTTCGCGGGAAACGGTGATTTCGCCGCAGTCCTCGCAGTACCACGCGGGAATACGATGCCCCCACCAGAGCTGACGGGAAATGCACCAGTCGCGAATATTTTCGAGCCAGTGGAAGTATATTTTTTCAAATCGTTCGGGGACAAAGCGCGTTTCGCCGCTTTTGACCGCGTCAATGGCTGGTCCCGCCAGCGGCTTCATGGTGACGAACCATTGTTTTGACACCTTCGGCTCGACGGTCGTAGTGCAGCGGTAGCAGGTGCCGACATTGTGGGTATAGTCCTCTACGCGCACGAGCGCCCCCTCTGCCTCAAGGTCTTTGACTATAGCCTTGCGCGCTTCATAGCGGTCCATGCCCGCGTAGGCGGGATAGTTGTCCGTGATCTTCGCGTCGTCTGTCATACACACCTCGATGGGGAGGTTATGGCGCAAGCCTACTTCAAAGTCATTAGGGTCGTGGGCGGGCGTGATCTTGACGACGCCGGTTCCGAAGTCCGTTTCGACATAGTCGTCGGCGATGACGGGAATCTCGCGGTGCACCAGCGGCAGAATCAGCGTCTTGCCGATAAAGCGCTGATAGCGTTCGTCATTCGGATTGACCGCGACCGCCGTATCGCCCAAAAGCGTCTCCGGCCGCGTCGTCGCCAGTTGTAAAAAGCCGTCCCCGCCTTTGAGCGGATAGCGCAGATGCCAAAAATGACCGGCTTGCTCTTCATAATCGACTTCGGCGTCGGAGATCGAGGTCAGGCAATGCGGACACCAATTGATGATGCGCTCACCCCTGTAGATCAGCCCCTTTTCATACAGGCTGACGAACACCTCGGTGACCGCCTTATTGCAGCCCTTGTCAAGGGTGAACCGCTCACGCTCCCAATCGCACGAGGAACCGAGTTTTTTAAGCTGCCCGACGATCCTGCCCCCGTACGTCTCCTTCCACGCCCACGCGCGTTCAAGGAACGCCTCGCGGCCGATCTGATCCTTTGTCAGCCCCTCTTGCTTCATCGCCTCGACGATTTTAGCCTCGGTGGCAATGGAGGCGTGGTCGGTTCCGGGAAGCCACAGCGTATCAAAGCCCTGCATACGCTTAAAACGGATCAGGATGTCCTGCAAGGTATTGTCAAGCGCGTGCCCCATATGGAGTTGTCCTGTGATGTTCGGCGGCGGGATGACGATGGTGTAGGATGTTTTCGTGAAATCGCGCTTGGCATGAAAATAATCGCCCTCTATCCACGACGCGTAGACGCGGTCCTCAACCTCCTGCGGGTTATATTGCTTTGCCAGTTCCTTCTTCATATAAATCCCCTTGTAAATCCCTTTGTCAGATTAAATTTCAGTATATTATGTCACAACGTCATTCTTTTGTCAAACATATATATTGAAAAAGCAAATTAAAAATGGTACACTGTTTTACGGAGGTGATTTTTATGCCGGATGTGACGTTACAATTCAATGAAGCCGGAAAATTTAAAATCCTGTGCTTCGCGGATTTACATATGAATGAGCGCAACTCCGCCAAGGGCTTCGACACGGTGACACTGATGAACGGCGCTATCGAAAAGCTCGCGCCGGACCTCGTCGTCTTTCTGGGCGACAACGTGACCCACTGGGACGAAATGACGCCCGAAAGCCTTAGCAAGGCGTTTGACGCGATTATCGCGCCGGTCAGGGAAAAACAGATTCCCCTGGCGGTTGTCTTCGGCAATCACGACCATCAGACGGACATTCCGCTCAGTGAACAGCTGAAAATCTATCAGGAATACGATAAATGTTCAGCAGTCAAGGGCTCCTGCGAACACGGAGTCGGCAATTATCATCTCACGGTTCGCTGCTCCTCGGGAAAGCGCGATGTCTTTAACCTGTGGTTTATCGATTCGGGAGACGACGTCGTCGACGAAAACGGGCACAAGGCGTATAATTATGTCCGCGACGACCAGATACAGTGGTACGAGGACACCGCCGCCGCGCTTAAAAGAAAAAACGGCGGCTACTGCCTGCCGTCGCTGTTGTTCCAACACATCCCCGTGCCGGAGGAGTATTGCCTGCTTAAAGAGGTTCCCCCGCTCACGCCGTTCGCTGTCAAGGGACAGTGCGCGTGGAACAGGAAATATTATCTCATCGCCGAGCCGCAGTACACGACCGGCTATCTCGGCGAGGGACCGTGTCCGCCCGATTTCAACAACGGACAGTTTAGCAGCTGGGTCAAGACCGGCGACATTCTCGGCGCGGTTTTCGGACACGACCACATCAACGACTTCTGCGGCACCGTAGACGGCGTCTCGCTGTTACAGGTGCGCGGGGCGGGCTTTCACGCCTACGGCGACGGCGCAAAGCGCGGCGTGCGCCTGATCACCTTAGACGAGAGCGACCTGACCACGTTCACCACCCAGACACTGTTCTTTAAGGATGTGACCGACAACAAGCGCTGCCTGTCCGTGGCGGGCTTCGATAATCTGACCAGAATGCAGAAAAAAGCGCTGCGCGACGGCTTTTCCATCGGCGGCGCGGTGGCGGCTGCCATCTCGGCAATCGGCGTGGGAATCGCGTCGATTGTACGGAGAAATAAGAGATAAGGGGATTTTGACATGGGGTTTTTCCTGCTCGATAAAACCGCCAAGGGCGAGGGTTATGTACCGAACAGAAACATATTAAACTACGCTGTCGGCCTGACCGGCCAGAACATCACCTACGCCTATATTTCCGGATGGCTGCGGTATTTCTGTATCAATCTTTTACATATGACGCCCAAGAAAGTCGGTTATATCTTTTCGGCCTGTTACGTCTGGGACGCATGCAACGATCCTGTAATCGGTGCGTTTATCGACCGGAGAAAGCACAAGCCCTATAACAAGCTCCGCCCGTATCTGTTCTATCTGCCGCCGTTCATCGGCGCGCTGTCGGCGTTGATGTTCTTAAATGTTCCCTTTGACGAAAACGGTAAAATATTGTATATTCTTGTACTCTATTTTATCTGGGATTTGCTCTACTCGATGCAGGATGTCGGTCTCTGGGGCATGATTGCCCTCTCAAGCCCCCACTCCGAGGAACGTGCCAGAGTGGCGCAATGGGTCTCCATCGGCGCGGGAGCGGGCGGCGCGGTCGCCGGACTGTTCCAGCAGCTCAGAGTCATGCTCAACGGAATGGGCATCAGTGATATAAAGGTCTTTCTGCTGTTCAGTATCCTGTTCGGCTTGTGCGGCGAAATTTTATCCATGCGCGCGCATAGGATGAAAGAGCTTATCGAGGGCGGAGAGCCGGAGGAGAGCATTATAAAATCGCTGACCATCCTGCGCCACAACCCCACTCTGCTGTTAATTTCGGCGGCGCGGCTGTCTTTGTCCGTATGCCCGAAGGTGCAAAACGCGTATTTCTTTGAAAACTGTTTTACCTTCATGAAGGGACAGAGCGCGGAGTTTTTATCGGGGCTGCTCACCGGTATTCCCGGCACGCTCACGATCTTTTTCGCCAACAAGGTCGTCGCGAAAATAGGCGGTATGAAGCGGCTCTTAATCCTGTCACAGATAACCGCGATCGCCATACGCATCATCGCCTACTTTGTCGGCTATGACTCCCTGCCGCAGTTCATCGGCATGTGTGTTTTAATTTCTGTTTTCAACATTCCGGGCTTCCTTATGGATATCGCGCACCGCTCATTGACGAGCGACTCCATCGACGAGGTCGAGCTGAAAACGGGCGTACGCACCGAGGGCGTGTCCTTTTCCATGCAGAACTTCATCTCCAAAATGCAGAGCGGCGTCGGCGCTCTTATAGAGGGCGTCATCCTGACAAGGCTCGGCTACGACAGCGCTAAAAAGACAGCCGGATTGCCGCAGAGCGCCCTGTTCAAGAAATGGCAGTGGCCGATGTTCATGCTCGGTCCGATCATAGGTTCGATTTTATATTTATTCTTCATCAGCTTCATAAAGGACGACAAGGCGCATAAGGCCGAGGTCGAGCGGCAGCTAAAGGAACGCCGCGGCGCGGT
>CAYYFY010000081.1:0-7587 GCA_964471035.1 uncultured Eubacteriales bacterium | reverse complement strand
ATTCCCTCATCTGTTCCATGTCCGGCATTTGAGCGCGGACAGCGTAGGTTATAATCTCTTTACCTTTCATAATGGTACCCCTTTCATTGTAACAGGGATCGTAATTCCTTCAATGTACGATACTGCTTGTGTTTTACGTTGGATTCGCTCATTGAAAGAGCCTTCGCGATTTCGGGAATAGTCTTTTCGGCATCGTAAAACAGATAAAATACCTTTTTCACATCCTGCGGTTTACCTTGAATCAAACGCCTGACCTCATCCAGCATGATCTGGTCGATGATAAAATCCTCTGTCAGAAACGCGTCCGCTTCCATATCAGACAGCTCGGCTTCATCCCCATCGTCATTGGTAACGGTCATAGGTACGAACATTCTGATCCGTTTGAGCAGAGAATAGTAGCCGTAAAGCTGTTGCTTCGCGATTCTGAAAACAATAGCCTTATCGTTTTTGATGTAATCCGCTCCGCGCTTTTGAAGGAGTCGGTACAATTCCGCATAGGTATCCTGCACAATGTCCTGTATGTCTGCGGTGTTACGACATTTTGCCGTGACGAACGACAGTACAGCCTTGTTTGTGGAATCGTATATTTCGTTAAATCGCAAAGTGACGCTTGGGTCGACCATCAATCATCACCTCTCACTTTTAAAGCAGATAGTTTGCCGTAAAAAGTTCCATGTTTATTATAAATATTTTTAACGGTAAAAGCAAATAGAATAAAAGCCCGAAGCTTTGCGGCTTCGGGCGGTTCGCTGTATTTTATTTTACCATATTTGCGACTTCGTCGGCGAAGTTGTCTTCCTTCTTCTGAAGTCCCTCGCCCTTGGCGAAGCGGACAAACGAAACGAGCTTGATTTGCGCGCCGATCGCCTTCGCGGTGTTGGCGATATAGGCGGCGACATTGATTTTATCGTCCTTTACGAACGCCTGCTCAAGGAGGCAGACCTCTTTATAGAATTTGCCGATTTTGCCGGCGACGATGCCCTCGAGGACTTTTTCGGGCTTTTCAGCCATCTTCGGGTCTTCCTTGATCTGCGCGAGCGAGATTTCCTTCTCATGTGCGACGACGTCCGCCGGAACGTCGGCAATGGCCGCGTACTGCGGGCTCATCGCGGCGATCTGCATGGCGACGTCCTTTGCCATGATTTGAAATTCCTCTTTATCGGCGGCGTCTGTATCGAACAGAACCATGACGCCGACGGTGCCGCCGCCGTGGATATACGACGCGACAACGCCCTCAAGGCGCGAAAAGCGGCGAATCTTAAGATTCTCGCCGATGGAGAGGATTTTGTCCTGAAGGTTTTCTAAAACGGTTCTGTCCGAGCCGTCAAGCGTCTCTGCGAGGAGCGCGTCGACATCGGCGGGATTTTTGTCGGCGACGGTCTTGGCGACCGCCAGACCAAAGCCCTTGAACTCCTCGTTCTTGGCGACAAAGTCGGTTTCGGAGTTGATCTCCACGAGCACGGCGAGCTTCGCGCTCTCGTCGCCGTAGGAGACGACCGCGCCCTCGGCGGCGATGCGTCCGGCCTTCTTGGTCGCGGCGGCAAGCCCCTTTTCGCGCAAATAGTCGATTGCCTTATCCATATCGCCGTCCGATTCGGTCAGCGCCTTTTTGCAGTCCATCATGCCGACACCCGTCTTTTCGCGGAGCAGCTGGACGTCCTTTGCAGTAAATGCCATATATATTGTCCTTCCTTGTTTTGATTATTATTCGGCGGCGGCGTCAGTGTCGGCTTCCTGCGTGTTGCGCTCTGCCGAAACGGTCTGCTCACCCTGACGTCCCGCGATGATGGCGTCAGCCATCGCGCCGGAGATCAGCTTGACGGCGCGGATGGCGTCGTCGTTGCCCGGGATGACATAGTCGATCTCGTCGGGATCGCAGTTGGTGTCGACGATGGCGACGATCGGAATATGAAGCTTCTTCGCCTCAAGCACGGCGATACGCTCCTTGCGCGGATCGACGATGAACATCGCCGCCGGCTTTTTCTTCATATTGGTGATGCCGCCCATGAATTTTTCAAGTTTTTCTCTCTCAAGACCGAGCTTGATGACTTCCTTTTTGGGCAGAAGGTCGAACGTGCCGTCCTCCTCCATGGTCTTTAACTGGGCAAGACGCCTGATACGGCGCTGGATGGTGTTGAAATTGGTCAGCATGCCGCCGAGCCAACGGGCGTTGACGTAAGACATACCGGCGCGCTCCGCCTCTTCTTTAATGGATTCCTGCGCCTGCTTTTTGGTGCCGACGAACAGCATCTCGCCGCCCTCCATGGCAAGCTTGTTGACAAAGGCGTACGCCTCCTCAAGCTTCTTGACCGTTTTCTGCAGGTCGATGATGTAGATCCCGTTACGCTCGGTAAATATATACTGAGCCATCTTGGGGTTCCACCGTCTTGTCTGGTGTCCGAAATGGACGCCGGCTTCTAGCAATTGCTTCATGGATACTACTGACATTCTGTTTCCTCCTTTTGTTAAACCGCCGCACGGTATCAACTTTAAGCCCCGCCACATAATCGCTTATGCACCCGGCACGGCAAATCTCCCGCGCGTGAGTTTTAGCCCGTTATATTTACAGGCTGTGGAATTATAGCACTCCGGTGTTGAAAACGCAAGTGTTTTTAAAAAAGTTTTTACTCATCTTCCTTTTTTTCGTCGGAATAGGAGCTGGAAAACACATCCTCGTAATTGTTACGCGTATACCCGCCGAAATAATTGTGTTCGCCGGAGGAAAGCTCCTCGTCCTCGCTTTCCTCAGTCCGCCCGGGCGCGCGGCTCTCCGACAGGACGTCCTCATAGGTGACCTGCGACGCCGCGGGCGAAAGCGCTTTCATCTCGTACCACTGCTGTTTGGTGATGAGCACCTTGCGCGGCTTGCTGCCTTCAAAGGGACCGATGATTCCCCTCTCGGACAGCTCGTCGACAATACGCGCGGCTCTGGCGTAACCGAGCTTTAGCTTCCTCTGGAGCAGCGTCGTGGAAGCCATACCCGCCTCGACAACGACCTCTATAGCTTTCGGGAGCATTTCGTCGGAATCATCTTCGTTCTCCATAAGCTCGGCGGCGTCGCTTTTACGCTTGCCCCGTCCCTCAATAGCCGCCTGCCGCTCGATCTCCTCCATGACCTCGTCATCGTAATTGGTCTGCTCCTGCGCCTTGATATGATCGACGACCGCCTCAATTTCGTCGTCGGAGATGTACGCGCCCTGCAAGCGAACAGCTTTTGACATGCCGACCGGACAGAACAGCATATCGCCGTTGCCGAGAAGCTTTTCGGCGCCGACCGCATCTAAAATGGTATTCGAATCAACCCGCGAGGATACCGCCAACGCAAGGCGGCTCGGGATATTCGCTTTGATAAGCCCCGTAATGACGTCAACCGACGGGCGCTGCGTGGCGACGACAAGGTGCATACCCGCCGCGCGCGCCTTCTGCGCCAGACGGCAGATCGAGGTTTCGACCTCGTTGGAGGCGACCATCATCAGATCGGACAGCTCGTCGATAAATATGACGATCTGCGGCAGCGGCTGCCCGCCCTTGGCGGTCAATTCGTCATTATACCCCTGAAGATTGCGCGCTCCGATCTCAGAAAACAGCTTATAGCGCTTTTCCATCTCGGAGACAGCCCAGGAAAGAGCGCCCGACGCCTTGCGCGGATCGCTGACGACCGGAACGAGCAGGTGCGGGATACCGCTGTATACGGTGAACTCGACCATCTTGGGGTCGATCATGATTATTTTTACATCTTGTGGCTTCGCGTTGTAGAGAAGGCTTATAATCATCGTGTTCAGACACACCGACTTGCCCGAGCCGGTCGTGCCGGCAATTAAAAGGTGCGGCATTTTGGCGAGGTCGGTAAAGGTCGGCGTTCCCTGAATATCGCTCCCCAAAGCGACGTTGAGCATTGACTTGGCGGAGCGAAACTGCGCCGTATCGATAAGCTCGCGCAGCAGTACGGTGTTCCTGTCCTTATTGGGTACCTCGATGCCGACGGCGGATTTGTTCGGTATCGGCGCTTCGATCCTGACGCCCGCGGCGGCGAGATTGAGCGCCAGATCGTCGGCAAGGCTCGTGATGCGGCTGATTTTTACGCCGGGGTCCGGCTGAAGCTCATAACGCGTGACCGACGGACTGCGGCAAATATCGACGATACGCGTCGAAACGCCGAAGCTGGATAACGTCTGCACGATTTTTTTAGCGTTGTTCTGCAGCTCGACGCTGTAGTCGGCGGACGACTTGACCGTCGGCTCGCGCAGGCACTCTATGGGCGGCAGGACATATTCTTTTTTCAGCTCCTTTTCGGGAGCCGACTCCCGCTCCTGCTCCGCAGTTTTTGCCTTTTCAGTTTTTGCCGCCTCGTTCTGCCCTAACAGGTCATTGACGCGCACCGGCTTTTTCGACTGGGCTGCGCCGCCGTTTATAAGGCGTAAAAACTCCGGCTCACTCTGCTGCGAACGCGAAGCAGCCTTGTTTTTTTCAATTTCCGTGAAAAACTCGTCAATCCCCAAATCCTTTGACGGCTCATCGTCAATCGGAATGTCTATGTCGCTGCCGGCAGTCTTTTTGGACTCTGCTTTATTCTTTTTCTTTTGCATATGCTTGTCCGCCTCAAGGGCAAGCGCCTCGAACTCATCGGCGGGCGGCACATTGCGGGAGGCGGACGCCTCCTTGAACTGCTCGATCTTGTCCTCGGTGTACTCGCCGACCTTCTTGACCGGTTTTTTAAGGCTGTGGTACAGATTGATTATCGTCGTGCCGGTAAAGAGCATCAGAAATACCGCCAGCATAAGCGACGCGAGTATTATGGCGGCATATTTGACGCCGCCTGTCAACGCCAGTATTCCGCCGCCGATAAGAGCGCCGAGGCACCCCGCGCCCACGGTCGAGCCGCCGTCATGGTATTCGTTGAACGCGCCGATAAAGCGCTCGCCGAAGCCTTCGGCTGTTTTCGGATCGTATTTTATAATATGGACGAGCGAGACGAGCAGCGTCATCAGAATCAGCGCCTCGGCGATCTTGTACGCCAGGCGCGAATTCATGCGCCCCATTAAAATCATGGCGTCGAGTACAATCAGAATGACCGGCAAAATATATGCCGCAAAGCCGAAAAGACCGAACAACACGATACGCATCGCGTTCCACGCGCCGCCGGCCGGCAGGATTACGATAAAAAACAGCAATATCGAGATCGCGCCCATAAATATGGTAATGACTTGTTTTTGCCCCTCCGAGAGCACGCGCTTTTCCGGCGCGTCCTTTTTGACCGGCGCGTTCGCGGACGCCTTTTTACCGCCCGAACGGGACGGTGTTTTAGAAGGGCTCTTCTTTTTTGTCGTCTTGGCAGCCACGTTTTTTTCCTTCCCTTCGCAAAGTGTTTAACGAACGCCGATATAGACGTCGGAAAACTTCTCGATCAAGCCGATGATAACGACGATGATACCGAGTGCGAAGCAGTAATAACCGAAATATTTGAACATATCTTTTTTAAGAATCCACTGCAGCAGCTTAATGCAGAAAATTCCGACAACCGCCGCGGTCACGACGCCGAAAACGAGCGGTACGGGGGCGATTGCAGCGCCGGAATCAACGGCATCCTTAAACTCGGAGAGGTTTGCCGCCAATATTGCCGGTATGCCGAGAATAAAGGAATATTTGACCATATACTGACGGCGAAGCCCGCAGATAAGACCCGCCGAAATCGTCGAGCCCGAACGGGATATCCCGGGGAACCCCGCGGCAAAAGCCTGTGCGGCGCCGATAACGAGCGCGTCGGAGGTGTTGATTTTTTTTCTTCCCTTGCGCGACTTTGTCAGATAGCTGCCAAAAAGCAGCAGACAGGCGGTAAACAGGAAACAAAAGCCCTCGGCGAGTATACTGTCATCCTCTGAAAAAATCTTGACCCTGTCGAGCAGGAGCATGTCTTTTCCGGTCGGAATCAGTAAAAACAAAAGCGGCAAACAGGAGAAGAACAGCATGACGAGCATCCGCCGCGATTCAGACATCTTTTTGAAGGTGAATTTTTTATGTAGTATATCCTTTATCAGCGCCACAGCCTCGACGATCAGCTCCCAGATCGTTTCATAGTAGACAATGAACACCGCCGCCAGCGTCCCTAAGTGCAGCATGACGTCAAACAGCAGAGAACCGTCGCCCGTCATGCCGAAAAAATGCTGAAACAGGGACAGGTGTCCGCTGCTGGACACAGGTAAAAACTCGGTCGCCCCCTGAACGACGCCGAGCAAAATCGCTTTAAGTATTTCCATTAGAGAACTTCTCCTTTTCGGATATTTGTTCGCATATGCCGTTAAGCGCTTCGGACAGACTGCCGACGCAGTCGATAAGTCCCTCTTTTACGGCTTCCTCGCCGCCGAGCACCGTACCCATATCGAGCACAAGCTCCCCCGTCTTTGTCATGAGCTCCTTGAAGCGCGCGGGAGATATTCTTGAATTCTGACAGACGAACCGCGTCACGCGCTCCTCCATCTTATTAAAATAATCGAACGACTGGGGAACGCCCAATACGATGCCGTTGACGCGGATGGGATGGAGCGTCATCGACGCCGAAGGGACAATATACGACCGTTTTGCCGCGACGCTCAAAGGCACGCCGATGGAGTGTCCGCCGCCGAGCACCAACGACGCGGTCGGTTTGCTCATACCCGCGATGAGCTCGGCAATGGCAAGACCGGCTTCGATGTCGCCGCCGACGGTGTTTAAGATGAGCAGCAGTCCCTTGATGTCCTTATTTTCCTCGACCGCGACGATACGCGGTATGATGTGCTCGTATTTGGTCGTCTTGGCGTTTGAGGGCAGTACATAATGACCTTCAATCTGTCCGATGACCGTCAGACAGTGGATGTACTGACCGTCCTTGTTGACGGTGACGCTGCCGTCAACGCTCGCTTCATCCGGCTGCTCTTCCTGATGGTCTTCGTTAAAAGCGGTTGCCGGCTCGGGAACGGGCTGAGCGGGCGCGGTAAACAGCGCGTTTTCATCTGTCATAAAGCAACACCTCAAAAATCAGTATTGCCCGCAAACCGCTGAAAAAACCGTTTGTCTCTATATATTATCATATATCTAAGAAAAGGGCAAGATTTTCTGTTTATAATTTTTGTCGAAAACGATTGACAAAATCGAACGCCGCGCTTAAAATGTAATTGTTAAAAATATGAACAACTTTATGAAAAGGGGATATTATGGGACAGACATTATGTCAAAAAATTATCGCGGAGCATCTTATCGACGGTGAGATGACACCAACCACGGAAATCGGCATCATTATTGACCAAACCCTCACGCAGGACGCGACGGGCACCATGGCATATCTCGAATTCGAGGCTATGGGCGTCAAACGCGTCAAGACCGAGTTGTCGGTCGCTTACATCGATCACAACACATTGCAGACCGGCTTTGAGAACGCCGACGACCATCGGTTTATCCAGACCGTCTGCAAAAAGCGCGGCGTGCGTTTCTCGCGCCCGGGCAACGGCATCTGCCATCAGGTGCATCTGGAGCGTTTCGGCATTCCGGGCAAGACGCTTATCGGCTCGGACAGCCATACCCCGACCGCCGGCGGTCTCGGCATGCTCGCCATCG
>CAYYFY010000080.1:0-7638 GCA_964471035.1 uncultured Eubacteriales bacterium | reverse complement strand
TCTGCAATTTTCATGCGTTAATTATTTATACTGAAATTATCATGAATCAGCAACAGGCAAATTTTTGTCTATTGACATTTTGAAAAAAAGGTTGTATGATGAATACAGAGAGTCGGTCAAACAGCCGACTTGCGCTAAACCGGTGGTGAGTGTGTGAATATCGGGAAAATTCAAAAAAAGCTGAATAAGGTGACCGGCGGCAGGGTGACGGCGCGTTTGACTGACGGCGCGGTCGTCCTTAAAGGTACGCTTTCGGACTGGGGCGACGTTGTCAAAGCCGGTTATGCCGCCGCTGCGAAATACAGTAAGGTTCACGTCGTCAACGACATCACGTTCACCGGCGCGGAAATTCCGAAAATGAAGCTTCCCGTTCTTGCCGATACGGCGCTCGAGGGCGCAAGCCCCGATGTGCTGATCATCGGCGCGGGGATTTCCGGAGCGAGCATCGCGCGTGAGCTGAGTAAACGGAAGCTGGATATTCTACTCGTCGATAAGGAGCCGGACTTCGCCATGCAGGCGTCCGGACGCAACGACGGCGAGGTGCATCCGGGGGTCGATCTCTCAAAGGGATCGCTCAAACATAAATATGTGCTGCTTGGGAACCGCATGTACGACAGGGTCTGCGCCGAGCTGTCCGTGCCGTTCGCGCGCCGCGGGCAATACGTCTGTTTCACACAGAAGTGGGTATATCCGCTGATTTGGATCTACGCTTTGAAAAAGCGGCAGATCGACGGCGTGACCGATACGGTTGTGCTTACGAAACAGGATTTGGGCGATAAAGAGCCTAAGCTCAACCCCGCCTTCAAGTTGTTTTTATACAATGCGTCCGCCGGGTGCGTCTGCCCCTATGGTCTGACCATCGCCTACGCCGAGAACGCCGTGCAAAACGGCGTCAAGGCGTCGCTCAATACCGCCGTGCTCGGCATGGAAGTCAAAGACGGACAAATATTAAGCGTGAAAACGAACCGCGGGACGGTTTATCCGAAGCTTGTCATCAGCGCCGCGGGCGTGTTCGCCGAGGAAATAGCGCGAATGGCGGGCGACCGCTTCTTTTCGATTCATCCGCGGCGCGGCACCAACTCCATCCTTGACAAGAAGGCGGGCGGGCTGATTCACTCGATAGCCTCCATCAAGGAGCTGTCCTTAGGGCACAGCCACAGCAAGGGCGGCGGGATGCTCCGCACAGTCCATGAGAATGTTCTCGTAGGACCTAACGCCGTCGAAACCTACGAAAAGGAAAACCTTGAAACGCTGCCCGAAAGCATCGCGGAGGTCTTTAATAAACAGAAAAAGACAGTGCCCGATCTTTCACAGCACGACATCATCACGTATTTTACCGGCGTGCGCGCCCCGACCTTCGAGGAGGATTTTATCATCGAGCCCGGGCGCAAAACGAAGAATATCATCCACTGTGCGGGTATCCAGTCGCCCGGTCTTACGACTGCGCCGGCGGTCGCGCTCGATATTGAGAAAATGGCGGTGGAAATGCTCAAGAACATGGGGACGGACGTGAGGGAAAACGAATCGTTTGACCCCATCCGCAAGGCCGTGCCGGTTTTACGGGACATGAGCCCCGCCGAGCGCGACGCGCTGATAAAGAAAAATCCCGACTACGGTGTCATGGTCTGCCGCTGCGAGGAAATAAGCAAGGGCGAGATCCTTGACGCGCTGCGCGCTCCGGCAAGCGTGCCGACGCTCGACGGCATCAAGAAGCGCGTGCGTCCGGGTATGGGGCGCTGTCAGGGCGGCTTCTGTTCGCCGCTCGTGATGAAAATTATCGCCGATTACCTCGGCGTACCCTTAAGCGAGGTGCGTAAAGGCTATGACGACGCGGTCATTACCTACGGCGAGACGAAAGGGGGAGCGCTGTGAGAGAGCTTGACGTAATTGTCATCGGCGGCGGTCCCGCCGGACTTGCCGCGGCTATAGCCGCGAATGCCGCGGGCGCAAAAACGCTTTTGATCGAGCGCGAGGCGCGTCTGGGCGGCATCTTAAAACAGTGCATCCATGACGGCTTCGGTCTGCTGCGCTTCGGCGAAAAGCTGTCGGGTCCCGAATACGCCGAGCGGTATATGGATTTGTTTTATGAGGCGAACATTGAGACGCTGACGCTGACATTTGTCACATCGATCATAAAAACCGAAAACGGATTTTCGGTCACCGTCGTGAACCGTGACGGCGTAAACACGCTGACCGCGCGTGCGGTCATTCTCGCCACTGGCTGCCGTGAACGCACCGCCAAACAGGTGTTTATCCACGGCACGCGACCGGCGGGCGTTTTTACCGCCGGTACGGCGCAAAGCTATACGAACATTTACGGGCAGATGCCCGCGAAAACCTGCGTCATTTTAGGCAGCGGCGACATCGGGCTGATAATGGCGCGCCGCCTGACACTGGAGGGCGCGAAAGTCCTCGGCGTCTTTGAAGCGAAACCGACTCCGTCGGGGCTGACGCGCAACATCCATCAGTGCCTGAACGATTACGATATTCCGCTCTATCTGTCGCACACCGTGACAAAAGTGTTCGGCGATTCCCGCCTGCTGGGCGTTGAAATCGCAAAGGTAGACGAAAATATGAAACCGCTGTCCGGCACGGCGCGTTATGTGCCGTGCGACACGCTGATTCTGTCGGTCGGGCTGATTCCCGAAAACGAGCTTGCCGAGTCCCTCGGCGTTGTTTTGGATAATCGCACGCGCGGTCCCGTCTGCGACAACCGCTGTCAGACGACCGTAGACGGTCTGTTCTCCTGCGGCAACGCTCTGCACGTCAGCGATCTCGTCGATTATGTTTCCGAAAACGGGGAGGCTGCCGGAAAGGCTGCCGCCGCGTATACAGAGCAACGCGGACAGCGCGTCAGACTCCAGGCAAAGGCGGGGCTCCTCTATCTCGTTCCGCAGACGCTCGATTTGAGCAGCGACCTGTCGGCGGTCACGCTGTACTTCCGCAGCGACGATATTTACAACGGTCGAAAGTTGATACTGCGTATCGACGGACAGCCGGTCTATGAAAAAAAATACGCCTTTCTGCGTCCGCCCGAGATGGAAAAGCTCGTCATGGATTTTACGAAGTACGAGCTGACAAAAGACAGCAAGATTGAGTTTGAGATAACAGAGGTGGCCAAATCATGAAAACCTTTGTCTGTATCGAATGCCCGAGCGGCTGTACGCTGACCGTGGAACAAAAAGACGGCGAGCTGTCCGTAGCGGGCAACAAATGCAAAAAGGGCGCGGCGTTCGCCAAGGCGGAAATGACCGACCCGAAACGGACAATCTGCTCGACGGTCAAAACTGTCTTTCCCGAGGCGCCGGTGCTGCCTGTGCGTGTGTCCGCCGAGATTCCGAAGGCTAAAATTTTCGATGTGATGCGCGCCATCAACGGCGTCACGCTCGATAAACGCCTAAAGCGCGGCGAGGCGGTTATCAAGGATGTTCTGGGACTGGGTGTCGATATTATAGTCACCAGCGATATTATTTCCGAAAGGAGCTATCATAATGAGTAACAAACCGTACAAGGGCTTTGAGCCGAAATGGGTCAAGGAGGCTGCCCCCGCCGACAGCTACCGTTCGATTTTCCGCTGGGGGGATCCGGATTTTGTCAAGTATCCGAAGGAATCGCTCTACAAGATGATGAAGGAAATCTTCGAGATGACCGACGACGATTTTAAGGACTACGCCTTGAGCACAGGCTTTGAAAAGGTGAAGCTTGACGCGCCGTCGAACATCGACCCGAAGCATCTTGCCGCTCTTAAGGCAATCGTCGGCGACGAGAACGTGACGACCGAGGACTACCCGCGCCTGGCGGTCGCCTATGGCAGCACCGCCTTTGACCTTCTGCGTATGCGTCAGGGGCGGTATGAGAGCCTGCCGGACGTCGTCATCTATCCCGCAGAGGCGGACGAAATTCAGAAAATCGTCGATTATTGCGTCAAAAACAAGATACCCCTTTACGTCTACGGCGGCGGCAGCAGCGTGACGAGGGGCGTCGAGCCCATTAAGGGCGGCGTGTCGCTCGACATGAGAAAGCGATTCAACAAGGTTATTTCGTTTAACGAGGCCGACCAGAGCATCACGGTGCAGGCCGGTATGTCCGGTCCGCAGCTGGAGGAAGTGCTTCATAACGCGCCCGCGCTTTTCGGTGCCAAGCGTATGTACACCTGCGGTCATTTCCCGCAGTCGTTTGAGTACAGCAGCGTCGGCGGCTGGGTCGTGACGCGCGGCGCGGGGCAGAACAGCACCTACTACGGCACCATCGCCGACATTGTCCTGTCTCAGAAATACGCGACCCCGCGCGGCGCGTTCCAGACAAGCCGGTACCCGCGCGAGGCGACGGGCCCGAACCTCAACCAGATCATGATGGGCAGCGAGGGGACGTTCGGCGTACTGACGGAGGTCACGCTCAAGGTGTTCCGCTGGATGCCGGAGAATCGCAAACGATTCTCTTACATCTTCAAGAACTGGAACATCGCCATGACCGCCGCGCGCGAGATGATGCAGTGCGAATGCGGTTACGCGTCGGTGTTCCGCGTGTCCGACCCCGAGGAGACCAGTTTGATGCTGCGCCTCTATAACGTTGACGACACACCCTTAAAGCACCTGTTCAAGGTCAAGGGCTTCAAGGATATGGAGCGCTGTCTGTTCATCGGCTTTACCGACGGCGAAAAGGGCTTTTCAAAGAATATCGCGCAGAATATCGCGCATATCGCCAAAAAGCACGGCGGCATGAGCATGACCTCCTATGTCACGAAGAGCTGGGAGCACGGCCGCTTCACCGACCCGTATCTCCGCGATACGCTGATGGACTTCGGCATCACGACCGACACCCTCGAGTGCACGGTCAACTGGTCGAATATGGCGCAGGTGCATAGGGACGTGAGGCGCGTCTGCCACGCGCTGCCCAACACCGTCGTCACCACGCATATGTCCCACTGCTATCCGCAGGGCGCCAACCTCTATTTCATCTTCATCACGAAGATGGCTGACGCCGACGAATTTAAGAAATACCATTCCTCGATTCTCGATGCCATTCAGAAGTCGGGCGCGGCCATCAGCCACCACCACGGCATCGGCAAGATGTTCGCCCCGTGGCTCGAAGGGTCCTTAGGCAGAACCGAGTACGGTGTGTTCAAGGTGCTCAAGGACTATTTTGACCCTGATTACCTGATGAATCCGGGCGGCACGATCGGGCTGGATCTGAAGGAAGAGGAGAAGCGGTTTTTGAAGTAATATCCGGCGAAAATGATTAATAAAATGGCGGTATGCGCACAACACGCGCATGCCGCTTTTTGTGTTTTTTAATCCGGATAATACTATTTGAGATACTTTTATATTGCGGTAAGCTTGGTTATTGCGCGGAGGATGTCATTTTTTCCTTAAGGGCTTCAAATTCCGCAGACAACGCGGCGTAGTTGTCCACGGTGTACATGATGCGGGTGTCCGAAGAATAAATAACGGGAAGAACAAATCCGCCTAAAACCGTTTCGTCATCTCCGGCGAATACCGATAGGGAATAACCGGTTCCGGTTCCGCCGACAAAGGGCTTTGCGCTGATTTCCATTTTTTTCAGAAGCTTTACCCAATCGCTTATCGTATCGGAATCTGTAGTATCATACGACACGGGCTCTCCTTTCGGAGGGGTAGCTACCGTTATACTAAGTTTTGTAATCTTTTCGGAGTCAAGCAATTCAATGAGATTGGTATACGCGTTTTGCGCTTCTGTCAGCAGGTTCTCCGACAGTTCCGTCCCGCTTTCGGTGGTTTTATCGTTGTCGTAAGAGCATGAAGCCGTTGAAATAACAAGAAAAGTCAGCAGTATAAGAAAGCTGTACCGTATACTTTTTTCAAAGCAAACACCCCAATCTGATTTTATAGTTTCCATTATACTCCATATTTGGTTTTGGGTCAATTCTTGTAAAAAAATAATGACGGCGTGTATTTGTGATATTACAACACAAATATGCGCTTATTTTTGTGGAAACATACAAAGTTTTCCAAAAACGAACAAATGTTTGGAATTGGGGTTGAAAATCATGAAATCATGGTGTATGATAACGGCAACAAACAAAACGAACAAATGTTCTATTTATTTAGGAGGACGCCCCATGGCATCAAAAATCATCGAATCCAGGATCATGTGCCCGTTCTATGTACGCGAAAGCAAGACGGCAATCGTCTGCGAGGGCGTTATCGGCGATACGCTCTGCGCGCAGAAATTTTCGAACATAGCGGAAAAAGCGCGCCACGAGGTCGATTTCTGCAGCAGGGAAGGAGGAAGGCGGTGTCCGCAGTTTCGCGCGGTCAGTTTGAAGTATTACGATAGGAGATGACGCATTTGTCCGAAAAACAAAAGAAACCAAAAACACAGAAGCTCACGTCCCTTTGCTCGGCAGCCGACAATATGACGCTTTTAATTGAGGATCTCATAGAAAAGCTTCGCGGGATTGTCGCCGCGGAGGCTAACGGCGGGGACATGGACGCCAAGGTCATCAAGGAGCTTGTCGCGGCGATGAAGGATTTGACGTCCGTTATCCGCAATCTCAACGATTTGCCGACCTTAGGCGAACGTTTTGAGATGGAGCTTGCCGAGAAAAAGCTGGAGCTGGACAAGCTCCGTTTTGACGCGGGCGCGGGCGGCGAGAGCGGCGACATCACGGTGACGCTTTGCGGCGAAATAGGGACGTGGAGCGAGTGAACCGCCTAAGTATGCAGCCGCCCAACCCGAAACAGAAGCTTTTCTTTGAATCGACAAAACGCTTTATCGGTTACGGGGGCGCCAGAGGCGGCGGGAAATCATGGGCGATGCGCACGAAGTTCATTTTACTCGCCCTGCGTTATCCGAAATTAAAGCTCCTGCTTTTACGAAAAACCTTGCCGGAGCTCAGGGAGAACCACATATTGCCGATGCTCGCCCAGCTTCAGGGCGTCGCGCGCTACAGACGCGACGAACGCGCCTTCGAGTTTAAAAACGGCAGCCGCATCAAAATGGGCTATTGTGATTCGGAGGACGATATTTTTCAGTATCAGGGGCAGGAGTACGACGTGATAGGCGTCGAGGAATGTACGCATTTTTCGTGGGCGCAGGTACAGTTTCTCATGACGTGCAACCGCACCGTGCGGCGCGATTTTCACCCGCGGATGTACTTTACGGGCAACCCCGGCGGTGTCGGCCATAACTGGTTCAAACGGCTGTTTATCAAGGGACAGTACGAGAGCGCGGAGAATCCCGACGACTACGATTTTATTCCGGCTACCGTAGACGACAATCACGTTTTGATGAAAAACAACCCAGAGTATGTGCGCGTGCTGGACAGCCTGCCGGAGGTTTTGAGGCAAGCCCACCGCTATGGCAACTGGGATATTTTTGAAGGGCAGTTCTTTGAGGAATTTCGTGACGACCCCGCGCATTATGGAGACTGTTTGTGGACGCACGTCATCGAGCCGTTTGAGGTGCCGTCCGACTGGACTATATATCGGTCGTTCGATTTCGGTTACAGCCGCCCTTTCTCGGTCGGCTGGTGGGCGGTCGATTTTGACGGTAAGCTTTACAGAATTTTAGAGATGTACGGGTGTACCGCGACCCCCCATGAGGGCGTCAAGTGGACGCCGGAAAAAATTTTAAAGGACATCGCGTCCATTGAGCGCG
>CAYYFY010000079.1:0-7686 GCA_964471035.1 uncultured Eubacteriales bacterium | reverse complement strand
GCTTGTACCAGCGCATCGTCCTGACCGCCGCACAGCATAGCGAAGGAACGGCCTACTTTCAACGGCACGTCTTTTTTACTTTTTATATCGATATAGTAGAAACTGAACGCCGTGCCGCCCGAGACGCGCTCGTAGAAATCGGGGACATATTTGATCAGCTTATCGTAGAAAGCGTTGACGGCGGTCGCACATAGAATGCGGTTATCGAGCGCGCTCTCAAGCGTGCTTAAAACGACAAAGGTGCGCAGTTCCCGAACGTGGTAGGCGCGGGAGGCGTCAATTTCGGTCAGATCGTCGGCGAGGATAAATGTATCCGCAAGCTCTCTGCCCAGCTCCTTGGCACGCTGCGAGTTGCCGTTCTGGCGCTGGCGCTGCATTTCCTCGATGAACGAATTGTCCTCGGAGGGTTTGTTTTCCCGACCGAATATTCTGATGTCACCGTCGCTGTTATTACCCATACTCTTTCCCTTTCAGGCGTTAACGGTCTGTTCGGCTTCCTGTTGTGCGTCCTGAGCCGCCTTCGCGGCTGCCTCGGATTTTTTCTGCAGTTTCTTCTGTCTGGATTTGAAGGACAAAAGGTCCTGCACGCACTCCTTCGGAATCTCGTACTCGCCGAGCGAAATGACACGCTCGTTGTAAAATCCCTTGAAATTTGTACCGCCCGTCACGAGCAATTTATTTTTCTTCGCGAATTTTAAAAGCGGTTCGCGCTCGTCATCGGAAATTTCGGGCAGATACGCCTCGATACCGTCAAGCCCTAAGGACACCAGCTCCGAAAACAGCCGCTCGTTTTTGACGCGGTTCGGATGTGCGAGCACGGCAATGCCGCCCGCCTCGTGAATGTCCTCAAGCACCTTGCGGACATCCTCAAATTTCGGGCGCATCAGCACATTCATCTTGCTGTCCTCGGAGAACAGGCGCATATACAGGTCACCGAATATTCTGTCGGTAAAGCCGCATTCCATCAGCGCGTGCATGATGTGCTGTTTATAAATATTCGTGGAGCCGGACATACACTTGATGACAAGGTCCGTCGAGATCGGGAAGAGCTGCGCGGTCTTAAGGGTCATGATGTGCGCCGCTTTCTTGCGCTCCAGAGAGTTGCGGCGGCACAAGCCCTCGAGCCTGTCCGGAAAATCGCTCTTATACGCGAGCAGGTGTACCTCCTGTCCGTTCTCGGTATCCGTCGCGGAAATTTCCACTCCGGGTATCACGGTAACGCCCAAGCGGTCGCCCACGACCTTGCCCCGGACGCATCCGGCCAAACAGTCGTGATCGGTAATCGCTATGGTGGTTACTCCCCTTTTTTTCGCCAGCGCAAGCAAATCCTCGATTCCCAAAGAACCGTCGGACAACCTCGTATGGCAGTGCAGGTCCGCAGACACTAAATCCTCTCCTCACAGTAAAACGTGCTCGCGCAAAATACGGGTATCCTGAAATACATCTCGTTAAGGCACACATTCCCCTAATATAATGTTATAATTATAGCGCAATCAAATTTAAAAGGCAAGTGTTTTTCCTAAATTAACGTATTTTCGCGGTATACACGTTCAAAATAATTTTTTCTTTACATTATTTCTATTTTTGGATATAATATTGCAAGTTGTTTTGAAAGGATTAAAAATATGCTTCAATTTGAAGAACTGCGGCTGGAGTTGCTCTCATGCCGTCCGAAGCTCGACGATCTCGCCGATGCGTTAGGTCTTAAAGCCATGGAAGAGGAGATCGCGAATCTGGAGGAGCAGTCGGCTGCCGATGGCTTTTGGAATGACCTGCAAAACTCACAGAAGGTACTCCAGAGGGCAGCCGCCTTAAAGACGAGGGTCGCGGCGTATAAAACGCTCAAGAACGCTTTTGAGGACACGCTGACGCTCATCGAGCTGGCCGACGAAGCCGAAGACGAATCCCTTTTCGACGAGTGCCGGACGGGTATGGACAGCTTTGTAAAGGAGCTTGACGCGCAGACGCTCGCGACGCTGCTCTCCGGCGAGTATGACGCCAAAAACGCAATTCTCACCTTCCACGCGGGCGCGGGCGGCACCGAGGCGCAGGACTGGGCGCAGATGCTCTTCCGGATGTATGTCCGCTGGGGCGAGCGCCACGGCTTTAAGGTCAGCACATTAGACTATCTCGACGGCGACGAGGCCGGCATGAAATCCGCGAGCATTCTCATCGAAGGCACGAATGCCTACGGTTATCTGAAGAGCGAGACCGGCATTCACCGTCTTGTACGTATCTCTCCGTTCGACTCCTCGGGCAGGCGGCATACATCGTTCGCCTCTTTAGAGGTCATGCCGGAAATCGACGATTCGATTCAAATTGAAATCAATCCCGAGGACATCAGGATGGATGTTTTCCGCTCAAGCGGCGCGGGCGGGCAGAAGGTCAACAAGACCTCCTCCGCCGTCAGGCTCACACATATCCCGACGGGAATCGTCTGCGCCTGTCAGGTTGAACGCAGCCAGCACCAGAACCGCGAGGTCGCCATGCGTATGCTGAAATCGAAGCTACTCGAAATCAAGGAACGCGAGCACCTCGACAAGATCGAGGACATCAAGGGCGACCAAAAGGAGATAGCCTGGGGCAGCCAGATCCGCTCCTATGTCTTTATGCCTTATACCCTCGCCAAAGACCACCGCACCGGTTTTGAGAACGGCAACATCAACGCCGTTATGGACGGTGACCTCGACGGATTTATCAACGCCTACCTGAAAATGCAGGCCAACCGCTAACAATTACAGTAAATCACCTCACCGGACAAAGCCGCATATACTGGCAATAAAACGGTGAGGTGAATTTTATGAACTGCAAAAAGGACTGCAAGCTCGATCTGCCGTATCCGACGACCGAAACCGGCTGCATTAACAGCTGCTGCGCCAAACTGCTGATGCCCGACTTCGCGGGGGAGAGCACGGCGATCCATCAGTATCTCTATCAGCACTGGCTGCTGAAAAAGTGCTATCCGGAGCTGTCGGACCTGCTCGAATGCACTGCCGAAGTCGAGATGAAGCATCTCGGTATGCTCGGCGAGGTCATCGTCAATTTCGGCGGCGACCCGCGTCTTGGCACCTGTATCGGACCATTCTTTTCGCCCTGGTGTACCTCAACGGTCAACCACACGGCTGACGTCCAAGAGATGCTCTGCGCCAACATTAAGGCGGAAAAAGAAGCCATTAAAATGTACAAGTGCCGTCAGTGCCAGATCGACAACGCCTGCGTCAAGGCGCTGCTGGGCCGGATCATCCTCGACGAACAGCACCACCTCGAGCTGTTTGAGGATATGCTCAAAAACGGCCCCGGCTGTTGTTGCTGCCAGAAGTAAAACAGTAAAAATCCGCCCGCGGGGCGGATTTTTTGTTTTTATTGTTCAAGGGCTGTCTTTACCGAGCAGCCAGTCAAGGACATATTTCTGACGGATACCATTATGGGACATCGGAGGATCAATGTCCATTGTAAGAAGATATTTCAAATTGTGATCCGAAATTGAATCCAGCGGCTTAAGTTCCCTCTGTAAGACGCTCTCGTCTCTGACCGACCATGATACCTGATAATACACAGTGTTCCCGTTATAATCCTGTGTTACAAAGTCCACCTCCGCCGAACCGGATTTCCCGACATATACGCGAAGGCCGCGACGGATTAACTCAAGATAGACGACATTTTCAAGTATACGCCCCTGATCGGCACCCGCCATACCCAAAAGATAATACCGCAGTCCCACATCGGCTAAATAGTATTTATCGAGCAGCCGCAAATACTCCTTACCCTTGATGTCATATCTTCCGACACGATACATAAGCAGGCTTTCGGTGATGCCCTCCAAATAGTTTTCCACGGTGTGATTGGATATTTTCCGGCCCTTACTGATCATGGAATCCGCTATTTTTTTTATCGAGCAAGTGTTTCCGATATTGTCAAATATGAATTTAATTACGCTTCTGAACATAGCCGGATCGGATATTTTCCTGCGTTCCACAATATCGTTCAGAATAACGGTGTTGTATAACCCGTCCAGATAATCGTGAATATTTCTCCGGTCATTCAGACCGACCGTATAAGGAAATGAACTGTTATACACATAATTCCGGTATAATTCTTCACGGCTCACGGCGCCGTCAAACGCGCCTACATATTCCTTAAATGAGAGCGGCAGCATTTTTAGCTCGACATAGCGCCCCGAAAGAAGCGTAGCCAGCTCCCCCGACATAAAATACGCGTTGGAGCCGGTTATATATACATCGGCGTTTTTCTGTATAAAAAGGCTGTCCACAGCCTTTTCAAACTGTGTGACGTGTTGGATTTCATCCAGAATTATATAGTTCATCTTATCGGGGATCATTTTTGCCTTGACGTAATCGTAAAGGGCTTTATACGCACAGAGAGGCTCATATTCGGCGTCCTCAAAATTGATGGATATTATCTGTTTCTCATCCGTGCCCGATAAAAGCAGATGCTCCCGAAACAATTCCAATACGGTGGATTTGCCGCATCTGCGGATTCCGGTCACGACCTTGATAATCTGTTTTTCCTGCCAGTCTATTAGGAATCTTAAGTATTCCGGTCTTTGTATCAGCATGAACGCAAAGCACCTCCCATGTAATTCTTGGAACTATAATACCATAATCATATGTTTATGTAAATAGTTTGCTCTGTATTTCCAATAAAATGAGACAGAATCCGAAAAAGATACCCGTCTGTTTGCATTTTACTCAATATGTTTTACTAATTGTTCATTATAAATTACCTTAACAAACAATTTCACCAGCCAATAAGAGTAATAATTGTCTTTTAGCTGGTGTTTTTGGGCAAAAGGGTATAACGACTAAGCATTCGTAGAGGTTAAAGGTCGGCAGAATTATACAATTCTGCCGACTTTCCTTATGTAACCCCGCCTTAGGTCGGAGTTTTTATTTAAAGGGTTCCGTAAGCATAACCTCATGCTTTGGCGGCGGTAAGGTTTTCGCCAGCTCCCGAAACGCGGGCAGCGCTTTGGCAAGGGCTTCCCAATATTCCGGCGTGATAAACCAGGTACCGCTCATGATGTAGATATTCCGTAATCCCGCGCGGATTTCGTTGTCGATTTTCCTGATGAGATTTTCAGGTGACAGCGCCTTTGCGGGGAATACTGTTGATTCGCTGTAACAGCGCGCTTCGTCGCCCACAAGCGCCATATGCGTATGAATACTCGCGTTTATCGCGTCGAGCGCGCCTGTTCTGTTGAATTCTCCGTCGCTGAAATGCCCCTCGCCGACTCTGAAAAACACGTCCGGCAGCTCGCGGCGGATGCGCGGTATGTCGATCCCGTGGCGTCTGCCGCCGCAGTGCATCACCATGATTCCGGAATGTATGCCGTCGATATTGACCGCTCTTAAAAACCGCAGCAGCGAACCGCATTGGAACGTGACCCACGCGGACATGAGCGCGGCGTCTTTGGCTTCTGCCAGTTCGGCGCGCGTAGTTTTTACGTTGTACTCCCGACAGAAACGCTCAATACAGTCGTCACAGTAACAGCCCTGAATTTTTGAGTCTGGGCTTGAGAGGCGCAGGTCATCGTCATAAAAAATGTTTTGTATGCCGATTTCACGGATAGTCTCTGCCGCTAAAACGCTGTCCGCAACGGTTTTATCGGAGATACAGGCGGCGTTATACAGCTTCTGCCCCTTGGCGGAAACTCTGTTTTGCCAGCCGCTGCCGATTTCTAAATTGATATTCGGGTCATTCGGGTCGAGCGCGTTCCCGCCATGCCCGAGCGGCACATTGATAACCCCAACCTCGAAGCCGTCGTCCTCGAGTATTTTTTTCGCCTTTTTTATTTCCTCGGGCGAGCTCTCCCAGTAGCCGTAGAAGTAACCGAACAGCCAGATGACCTCAACGCCGGCACCTTTCAGCAGCCTTATCTTGTTGGGGTAGTCGGGGTCATACAGGGGCGTCCGCGCGCTGAAGTCGTAGCTGAATCTTAGCATTAAAAATAATACCCCTCGCCCATTTCCTCAAACAGCTCAAACATCATACCGCCGAATATGATTAAGCTTATCACGGAAAATACGAATCCGATGATAGAGATAATCAGATACGCGCGCGCAAAATTCTTTTTATTAATGTTGCTGTTGCCGTCAAACGCCCATATCAGCAGCAGTATTATGTTGACCATCGGAATACACAGCAACAGAAACATACCGATGTATTGACCGACGCTCAGCGGCGCGTAAAGATTCTGCGGCATCATTGTCATAGGTTCAAAAGGCAACCGAGGCGGCATCGTCTGTGCCGGCTGTCCGAACGCCGTATTCGTATATGCCGGAGGCGGCGGCGTGTAAAACTGCGCGGTGTTGAAAACCGCGCCGCACCCGTCACAAACCGCGGCTTCGTTTGGTAACGCTTTCCCGCATTGAGAACAATACATTAGACTTCCTCCTCGTATATTGTGTCATTAACCGATTTGCAGATGATTCTATCGTTTGACTCTCGCGTTGCCCGACCAGACGCTCCAGACCTGCTCCTCATCGGCAGGCTGCGCGTAATCGGTGAGAAAGGTCGTCGCCAGCGCGCCGGTCGCCCAGCCGAACCGGAGCTGTTTTTCCGGCTCGAAGCCCCGCAGAATGCCGTAGAGCAGGCCGCCGACAAAGCCGTCGCCGCCGCCGATGCGGTCGAGTATGCGGATCTCGCGCGGCTCGATGACGTGCCAGTCGCCGCCCGACAGCATAATAGCGCCCCAGAGGTGGGCATTAACGCTTATCACCTCGCGCAGTGTCGTGGCGAATACGGAGGTGTTCGGGTAACGCTCCTTCACGGTGAGCACCATATTCTTAAAGCCGTCAATCTTCGCGCCGAGGTCCTTGCCGCCGGCTTCGGGACCCTGAAGATCAAGGCAGAGCTGGAAATCCTCCTCGTTACCGACGAGAATATCCGAAATGCCCGCGATTTCCGCGAAAACCGCTTTGAGCTCGGCCTCGCGCCCCTTCCAGAAGGTGGCGCGATAATTCAAGTCAAACGAAATCAGCGTGCCGTATTTTTTCGCCGCGCGCGCAAGCTCAAGACAGAATTGGCTCGTCTCGGGCGAGAGGGCGGCGATGAGTCCGGACAGGTGCAGAATGCCCACGCCCTCGGTGCCGAAAATGCGGTTTATGTCAAAGTCGGCGATACTGAGCGTCCTGCCGACCTCGCCGGCGCGGTCGTTCTGGACGCGCGGGCCGCGCGAACCGAAGCCGCTGTCGGCGATATTGAACTGGTGGCGGTAGCCCCACGGACCGCCCTGCGGGACCTCCTTACCCTCATACACCATGCCGCGCGCGCGTAGGTTGCGCTTGATAAATTCGGCTATCGGACTACCCTTTACAAACGTCGTCAGCACCTTGACGGGCAGTCCTAAGTATGACGAAATGCTCGCGACGTTGGTTTCGGCGCTGGTCGCCTGCATAGTAAATGTTTCGGAGCATTCGACCGGCTGTCCGTCCGGCGGGCAGATACGAACGCCCATGCTTGTAGGAACAACAATTGCCCACTGATATTTTTCTTTTAATTTCATAAAAATTCACCTCTTAATGGTTTTTGTAGGAAAGATGTCAGATGTCAGATGTCAGATTTCAGATGTTAGAAAATAAGTTTGATATTAATAAACTAACAATAAATGATTTAGAAAAATTGTATGTGAGATTCCATAAAGAGGCGGAGGTGGATGAAAAATTG
>CAYYFY010000078.1:0-7696 GCA_964471035.1 uncultured Eubacteriales bacterium | reverse complement strand
CCTTACAGCCGTAGGGGACGGACGCTTAAGCGTCCGTCCCCTACGGCTGTAAGGTTAGGTTCAGGCAAAGTTTATGAATTATTAATGGGTTTAAACAAGACAATGATAAAAGTATATGCTACTCTATCAATAAAGATACACGATTAGACACTTTAAATCAATAGATAATTAAATTTGTCACTGACTTTTTTGTCACTAAAATATGACAAAACTCTTGCGTCGGGAGTCTATTGGTGGTAAAATATGTAACATAGGGATGTATGTCCTATATATCTAAAATCTAAAAGGGGCTGTTGCTTATGTCATTCAGCGAACGTTTTGACCTGCTGATGGATACCATGGGAACAACCAATATCCGTTTGGCTAAGGGAATGTCGATCGATCCGTCGCTGGTCAGCCGCTGGCGGACCGGTCAGCGCCTGCCCTCCGTAAAGGGCGGGCACATCAAGGAGCTCGCCGCGTATTTCATTGCCTGCTGTAAGACCGACGCGCAGAGGCAGCTTTTACTTGATCTTATAAAAAGCCCGTATACCGACTCCGGCAATAATGAATTTACAGCGGCGCGGCTGGCTGTATGGCTGATGGACGACGCTTTCGACAAGGCGGCGTTTGTCAGCAATTTTATTCAGGAAATTAATTTCAAGGAGCGCCTTACCTATAAACCGAATCTGACCTCCGGCAACGAGCTGCCGCAGGGCGTTTCGGTCAAAGCGGAGGTTTTTTATGGTCTTGAGGGCAAACGGGCGGGGGTATTGCGCCTCTTAAAGGCGGTCGCCGAGCGCAAGGAGCCCTGCGCGCTGCTCCTGTACAGCGATGAGAGCGTGGACTGGTTGGTGCGGGACGCTGAATTTTACAGCGTCTGGTGTGCGCTGATGCTGGAGATCATTGCCAAGGGCAACCGGATTCGCATCATACATAATGTGCAGCGGGACGCTTCGGAGCTTCTCATCGCTATAGAGTGGTGGATGCCGCTTTACCTGACGGGCGCTATCGAGTCCTATTACTATTCGCAGTACCGTACCACGGTCTTTCGACGGAGTCTGTTTATATCGCCGGATATGGCGCTGACCTGTGAAACGCTGCCCGAGTACTCGAGTGGCGCCCCGCAGCTTCTGCACACCGATCCGACATATGTTGCCGCCTTAAAAGAGGAATTTAACCTGTATCTTTCGATGTGCCGTCCTTTGGTGCGCAGCTTCAGCGCCGCGTCGTATTTCACGTTTGCCGAGACACTCATCGATTTTGAGAAGAGCGACGGCAATATGATCACCTATTCCGATACGCTTTCAGCGGTGACGATGCCTGAGGAGCTGCTTCAACAATTCATAGAAATCAACGGCGAAAACCAAATGCGGACAAAGGAGATGCTGCTCTTTCAGAGCACCAGACGAAACGCCTTTCTAAGGCGCATAACGAATGGCAGACACATCGCGCTGCTCTGCCTGCCGTCCGCTAAGGAGCTTCTCAGCAGCGGGGAATATCCGAAACCGCACGACTACCGCGGACCTGAGGAGCTGCACTATACGCGTGAGGACTATATCGCGCATTTAAAGAACGTGGTCAGCTTAATGAAGCAATATCCGGGATTTATAGCGGTGCCCGTCAAGGGCGATATCCCGGGCGGTATTTATATTTCCTGCAAGGAGGGTGTCGGCGCCATCGCCGGTAAGGCCGCCGGGATGCCGATGCTGTTCACGTTTCGGCATCCCAATCTGACGGACGCCTTCTACAGCTTTCTGACCGGTCATTTCGGCAGCGCCATCAACGCGGGGGACAATATTGCCAAGCTTAAAAAATACATCAAGGAGATTGAAAAGCAGTAACGCTATTTCGTGATACGAATTTCTCCCCCGAGAAACACGTACCCGAGCGTTTCGGCAATTTTGATTGATGGCGTGTTTTCCGGATGGCAGACCCACAGAGCCAATCCCTGTTTTTCGCAGACAGCCGCGGTCGCCGCAGAGGCGGCCGCTTTTCCGTACCCGTTGCCGCGATACGCCTGTTTTACGGACACCTGCATGGCATAGGTGTTTTCAAATTGACCGTGATTCGGTCTGTAAAAGCTGACCGTCGCGGTTACGCCGTCCTGTCGGACGCAGTACATCGTGTCTCCGAAATTTTCCGCGAGCAGAAAACCGTCCTGCCCGCGGCGAATCTCGGAGATTTCCGTTTTCGGTGCGGCAGGCACAAAGCTTTCGGCAGAGCAAACAAATTCGAGTGAACGAAAGCAGCCGTACCGTGCTCCCTTTTCAACAAGCTCGTCTACAGGCTCCGCCCGAAAATCATCGGCGCACAGTCCGAGCGCGTTCAGCACGCTTTTATAAAAGTCCGGATTTCGTATCTCCGTCCCGATTGAAAGGCGGGGCAGATAATCCGACAGCCTCCTTTGATATTTCCTTTTTGTTCTGACGACGGTACAGCCGCCGCTATAAATGACGCGGAGTATTTCCCCCTTCGGAGATGGCAGAAAAATCATTTCCTGTTGCGGATTAATTTTCATTTTCAGCCTTTCCTCGAGAGAGTTATGGGCATAACGCCGGACGGAATCGTTCATTTTGACACCTCTTTCAAAATATTGGAATACAAAAATCGCCTCTGATAAAATCAGAGGCGAAGCATATCCGCATAAGGGCGTCAGCGATGAACCGGCGGACAAAATACACTCTGTTTTATCAGGCAAATAAATTTCATTTTGTCCACCTCGCTTTCATTGGATTTGTGTATACTTTATCAGTATTTTATCGGTTTGTCAACGATTTTCCTCAAAGCTTTCGTCAAAGCGCTCCAAAAATGAGTGCGCTTCGCCCTTTAGCTTATATCCGGCGAAGGTATCGACATTGACCCTGTGAATGCTGTGAAAGATGTTTTGCTCCACGTCGGGATTTTTAGATTTCAGCTGTTTTATCAGCGTTTTCATTTCCTGCCGTTTGGAATGGTCTTCATTTTCGGCGCTCTGCTCAGTGAAGCGGCAGGCGCACTGCAAAAAGGTGAGGTCGTTATAATTTTTCCACGCGATGATGTGCTCCTCGGAGATGCGGTACAGCGGGCGGATCAGCTCCATGCCCTCGAAATTCGTGCTTTTTAGGCGCGGGAGCATACCCTGAAGCTGCGAGCCGTACATCATGCCCATCAGCGTGGTTTCGACGACGTCGCTCATGTGGTGTCCCAAAGCGATTTTATTGCAGCCCAGCTCCTTGGCTTTGGCATACAAATGCCCGCGGCGCATACGCGCACAGAGGTAGCACGGCGACTCCTCGACGCTGTTTGCCACATCAAAGATATTGGTTTCAAAAACCGTAGTCGGAATATTCAGCAGCGCCGCGTTGTCCTCGATTTTTTGGCGGTTTTCGGCGTTGTAGCCCGGGTCCATGACAAGATAGATAACCTCAAACGGAAAATCGGTCTGCTTTAGCAGCTGCTGCGTGAGCTTAGCCAGCAGCATAGAATCCTTGCCGCCCGACATACAGACGGCGATTTTGTCGCCCTCGCTTATCAGACGGTACTCCTTTACCGCCGTGACAAACGGAACCCACAATTCCTTGCGGTATTTTTTAATGACGCTGCGCTCAATGAGCGCGCAGCGCGACAGCTCACGTCCCATGCCGCGCCCCTCTTTCAATGAGATCGCGCACGACCTCTCCGGCGATGATAAGTCCGGCGGCGCCCGGCACAAAAGCGGTCGAGCCGGGAAGGCTCCGGCGCGGACTCTGTTCCTCGGAGCTTTCAATGGGAGTCAGCGGCTGCTCCTCTGAATAGACGACCTTCAGATGTTTTACGCCGCGCTTTTTCAACTCTAAGCGCATCACGCGCGCCAAAGGACAGACGCTCGTCTTATAAATATCCGAAACGCAGAGCATTGAGGCGTCGGTCTTGTTGCCCGTGCCCATAGAGGAGATGATCGGCGTACCGGCTTTTTGAGCCTGTAGGACAAGCTCGATTTTCGCCGTCACCGTATCGACGGCGTCGACGATGTAGTCGTACAGCGTGAAATCGAACTGTCCGGCGGTATCGGGCATATAGAAGCACTTATAGGTATTGACGCCAATCTTCGGATATATATCATGAACGCGCTCTTTTGCGGCGTCAACCTTATACTGCCCGATCGTTTTGTGCGTGGCGATAATCTGCCTGTTCAGGTTGGTCAGGCAGATTTTATCGTCGTCGATAAGGTCAAGCGTACCGATGCCGCCGCGCGCGAGCGCCTCGACGGCATAGCCGCCCACCCCGCCGACGCCGAATACCGCCACGCGGCTCTTTTGCAAAATCGCCATGGCTTCCTTGCCGTATAACATTTCTGTTCTTGAAAATTGATCGGGCATAGTTCTCCGTCTTTCCTGTCAGGCTGGTATACATTATACTGGTTTGTGTTTACTTAATCAATCATTTTTCTGACAGCCGGCAGGATGACCGCAAGCGCGAGCAGTCCGGATCCGACGGCAGCCGCCGTATAGGCGAGCCATACGCCGTTTAGCCCGAAACGGCTTTCCAAAAGAAGGGCCAAGGGGATCAACAGCAGAAGGTTGACCGCATACATCAGCAGCGCGCGCAGCTTATGACCGACAGCCTGAAACACGGCTCCGGAAAGCATAGGCAGCGGCATAAAGAGCAGAGCGGGCGCAATGCGGCGAAGGCCGTTTACGCCGAGGGCGATAATGGCGTCGTCGTCGGTAAAAACGCTCATCAGAGACTTTGGAACGCTCATGAGCAGCAGCGCGGCGCATACGGCGTAAAGCAGGCTGATCAATGTGCAGAAACGTATCGTTTTTCTTAAGCGCACCGTATTTTTAGCGCCGTAATTGTAGCCGAGCACGGGCGCGAGCGCCTGCGTCACCGCCGTAAACGGCACGACGGCGAACACTAAAATTTTGCCGATATAAGCGAAGGCGTTGATGCCCTCTGTGCCTCCCGCGTCGCCGAGCGTATTGTTGAGCACCGTCGTCGAGACGGAGATACTGCCCATTTGAACCAGCGATGGCAGCCCCGTCGCCAAAATATCGGCTGCCGTTTTAAGGCTCGGGCGTGCTCCCCGAAAGCTTTGAGAGGAGAAGCGGGCGGCAAATATAACCCACATGGAGAAGCTGATAAACTGACAGAGCACCGTCGCCAGCGCCGAGCCGCGCACGCCCCAGCTTAAGCCCAGAATAAATACGGCGTCTAAAAGGATGTTTATGGAGATGGGGATGACCCAGATAAGCATGCCGTAGAGCATACGCCCCTCGGCGCGGATGATCGACGAGAAGCCGGTGGAAAAGACGTTGCCGGCAAGTAAAATGATAAAGAACTGACGGGCGTATGGGTACAACTCGCCGGTCACGCCTAAAACATTCAAGATCGGGTCGAGGAGCAGAAAACCCAACAGCGTCGTGATTACCGCCGAGCCGTAAAAAATGAGCATGGCGTTTACGGTGATTTTGCCCGCCTCGGCAAAGCGTTTTTCCCCGAACCGCCGCGACACGATAGACGCCGCGCCGCCGCCGACGGCGGTCGAGACGGCTCCCTGCAGCAGAACGAAAGGGAAGACGACCGATACGCCGCCCATGGCGTCGTCGCCGACGCCCCAGCTGACGAACAGCGCGTCGATGAGCACATAGACGGCGTTGAGAAGCAAGCCGGTAAGCGCCGCCGAGGTAAATTTCAGTATCAGGCGCGGGATGTTCTCCTCTCCCAGCGCCGCTGATTTTGGCTGCTTTATTTTCAGGTCACCCATTATTCAATTCCTTGAAGCCTTGCCCGAAGAGCATTTTACAAACCAAAACGTTGCGCCACCAGCCGAAATGAAACGGCGTATAGCGGTAGTATTTCTCGACCTCCATGATAAGACCCAGGTAGCACTGAGCGGCGGCGTACCGGAGCTTTTCCTCGGCGGTTGCGCGAACGGGGGAATCGGTTTCCTCATTATACGCCGCAAGGCTTTTCGTTTTTTCGGCGAGCGGCTTTGTCATCTCCAAACAGACGAAATCCGCGATGGGATCACCCCAAAAAGTGCGCTCGGGGTCGATCCACGCATATTGGGCGGCGCCGTTTTCGCGTGTGCAGAGGATGTTTGGCGGCCAGATGTCGAAATTTATCATCGCGCACTCCGCCTTTTCGAGTACCGCTTTGTGCGTATCGATCAGCTTAAGGAACCGTTCGCCGCGCTTTGATTTTTTGCCCCTTGCCGCGCAGTCTTTCATTAGAGCCTCTGTCATAGCGCGCAGCGCCTGATACCAGTCGCCGTGCAACCCGTTCTGGATATAACCGAATTGATCGTTTTTAATCTTATGGAGCCGCGCCGCCATCTTCGCCATTTCGGCGGCGGCCAAATCCTTTTCGGCGGGCGTAAGCTTCATGTTATCGAGCTGTTCGCCGGGCAGCTTTTCCATGATAAAATATTCGGTGGGTATTTGTTTTTTATCGAAATCCTTAAAATAAATCTCCGGCACCTTGATGGAGGTATGCTCGCGCATCAGTGCGTACCAGAACACCTCGGCGGCCATCATATCCTTTTCGTAGGTCAGTATCGGCGCGCCCTCGGCTGGCGCGATTTTAACGGCGCAGTCTTTGCCGTCCGCTTTTGCCGAAAAGACGGCGTTGAATTCGCCCGCTCCGAGCGGGGCGATATTGGCAACGCCTTTTAAACCGGCAGCCTTAAAGAGTTTTTCAACTGTCGGGATGTCGATTTTATATTTTGTCTTGCTGATCATACGCTCGTTTCTCCCGTTTAATTTAAAATCTTGCGAATTATAACATTTTATACTATAGTATTAATGTAAAGCCTTTCAACGCAAAAAGGGAAGCTTCTTTGATTGTGAAAGCGAGGAAATTATAATGGCTTATAATTTTGACTTTATCCACGAAAAATATAAAGATACATATAAAGAAGAAGGGCGTTTTTCAGAATCGCGTGCCGCCGGATCAGAAGCACACAACACAAAGAAACAGCTTGATTTACTTGTCAACGGGCAGTCATCCGTTCTGGAGTTGGGCTGCGCCACTGGTTATTACGGCTTGTATCTGGCGGACAAATGCCATTGTTACCTCGGTGTCGATATTATCCCGGAAAATGTTGAGCGCTTCACCCAAAGGATAAAAGAAAGCGAATGTACCAATTTGTCTGTTCAATTAGGGGATGCTACTTGTCTGGATTCTATAGAATCTCAAAAATATGATGTTGTGCTGGTTTTGGGTCCCATGTATCACCTGCCGCCCAAAGACCGTGCGCTGGTGTTTGATGAAAGCATTCGCGTTTGTAAACCCGGCGGAAAGATATGCTACGCCTATGTTTCTGTGCTTGGCGTGTATGCCGGAGCCTGTGTTGGCTGGCCGGAGAAATATCCCAACGCCTATACAAACGAATGCGTACTTGGGCGGGGTTTGGATGATTTGCGCCCCGATTTATTCTTTGAAACAACACCGGAGGAAATGGAACAATCCGCAAAAGAACATGGTCTTAGCGTCATTAAAAACGTCGGTCTTGACTTTTTATTTGCGGCAAATATTATCAACAGTATGTCCGAGGAACAGTTCGCGGCATGGCTGGAGCTAAATGACCGGATGGCTGAGAGCCAATTCTGCACCGGACTAAGTAATCACGCTCTGCTGGTTTGTGAGAAGAAGGTGAAATGATGCAATTGGGAATGCCGACTTAGCTTGGCTGCCGTGCTTCGACGAACAAATCAATGTCCTCAACGATGTAGTTTGTACCTGTGGTATGCAG
>CAYYFY010000077.1:0-7724 GCA_964471035.1 uncultured Eubacteriales bacterium | reverse complement strand
AATGAGGAATGAGAAATTAAGGTGTCCCCTAATTCCTAATTCCTAATTCCTAATTCCTCATTAAACAAGTCGGTAGACAGATACCGTTCGCCGGTGTCGGCAAGAAGTGCGACGATGGTCTTACCTTTGTTTTCGGGGCGCCCTGCAAGCACTGCGGCGGCGTGTATGACGGCGCCCGAGGAGATGCCGACGAGCACGCCGTCGGTTCTGCCTATTTCGCGTCCGGCTATAAAGGCGTCGTCGTTTTCGACGGTTATAATCTCGTCATAGACTTCGGTGTTCAGCGCCTCGGGCACAAAGCCCGCGCCGATACCCTGTATTTTGTGGGGAGCGGGCGCGCCGCCGGACAGTACGGCAGAGGCGGCGGGTTCGACCGCGACGATTCTCACGGCGGGATTTTTTATTTTCAAATACTCGCCAATGCCGGTTATGGTGCCGCCGCTCCCGACGCCCGCGACGAAGATGTCGACGCTGCCGTCGGTGTCCTCAAAGATTTCGGGACCCGTCGTCTCAAAATGCGCCTTCGGGTTGGCGGGGTTTTTAAATTGATCGGGTATGAAGCTGTCCGGCGTTTTGGTGGCAAGCTCCCTGGCTTTTTCGACGGAACCGGCTATACCTCTGCTGCCTTCTGTCAGAACAATTTCAGCGCCGTAGGCCTTGATCAGCTTTCTGCGCTCGACCGACATGGTTTCGGGCATGACGATAATAATTTTATAGCCCCTTGCCGCGGCGATAGCCGAGAGGCCGATGCCGGTATTGCCGCTGGTCGGTTCGATGATGACCGAGCCCTTTTTCAGCAGTCCTTTCTCCTCGGCGTCGTCGAGCATGGATTTGGCGATGCGGTCCTTGACGCTTCCGGCGGGGTTGAAGTATTCAAGCTTTGCGAGCAGCCTTGCGCCGAGAGCGTGCTTTTTTTCGAAATTAACAAGCTCTAATAGCGGTGTTTTCCCGATGAGCTGATCGACGGAGGTGTAAATTTTTGACACGGTATCATCTCCAAAAAGTTGATTGCCTTAAACAAGATTTATTATACTATAAACAAAGTAGGAATTCAAGCGTTTTCTGAATATTGCTTTTTAATATGGTATACGCTATACTGTAAAAAAATAACGGAATAAGGGTGATGTACATGGCTTTGGATGATTGCTGCGATCTTCATTTTCAAAAAACGATACCGGTATGGGACGAAGCCGTCCCGCTCGGCAACGGCGACATCGGCTGTCTGATATGGGGGGAGCCGTCGGCGCTGCGTTTTAGCCTTGACAAGAACGACCTCTGGGACTGCTCCGGAGCGCCTGAGGCGAAGGGCGATTTCACCTATGCCGCCTTGCGGGAGTTTGTACGCCGCGGCGACCAGAAAAGTATCATGAAAGCATTCGACGACCCCTATAACAAATCGACGCCGACGAAGCTGCCCGCCGGTAAAATCGTCGTTGACCTCCATACCGACGCCAATGTCGAATCCGCGCTCTGCCTTAAGACCGCCGAGGCGTCGCTCTGTATCGGTGAGCTTAGCTTAAAATCGTTCGTCAGCGCCGCCGCGCCGTTCGGCTATTTATGGGTTGACGCCGACGCCGATTTTTCGATTGAAAACCCTACGTTCGGGCTTATCGGCGAGCCGGATGTGAGCAAAAACCACAATTCACTCAAGCAATCATTAAAAAATCTGCATTACCCGCCCGCCGAAAAGGATGTTCGGGACTTAAGTGGCGTATCCGTTTACTATTTTACCCAGTACATCGATGAAAAATTGATATACGGCGTGTTTCTCGCGGTTAAAAAATCCGAAGGCGGGACGCTTGCCGTCTATACGGTCGCCAGCGGGTGCGATAAAGAAAAATTAGTCGATGAAACGCTAAGCGCGCTTCTTTTAAAAGTCAATGAAGGCTACGAAGCCGCCTTTGCCGCGCATTGTGCGTGGTGGGAGGCGTTCTGGAATCAGAGCCATATCACGCTCGAAAATAAGTTTTTCGAGAAAAACTGGGCGCTCGGCAACTACTTTTTAGGCGCCTGCTCGCGCAAGGGGCGTTTCCCGATACCCCTCCAGGGCGTCTGGACCGCCGACAACGGCGAGCTGCCGCCATGGAAGGGCGACTACCACCACGACCTCAATACGGAACTGACCTATTACAGCTATCTTAAGGCAAACCATCTGCCCGAGGGCGAGTGCTTTATCGATTATCTGCTGTCGCTTAAGGACAAAGCGCGCGCGTTCGCCCGTGATTTCTACGGCACAGAGGGGCTTTGCCTGCCGTCGGTCATGGATATCGAGGGCAACGCTTTGGGCGGCTGGGCGATGTATTCGCTGTCGCCTACTAATCAAGCGTGGCTCTGCCGCGCGTTTGAGAAGCATTTCGACTACACGGGCGATATGGATTTCCTGAAAGACAAGGCGTACCCGTACATGTCCGAAAGCGCCAAATGTATCGCGGGACTTCTGAGCGAGGACAAGCACGGTAAGCTCGTGCTGCCGCTGTCGTGCTCTCCGGAGATTCACGACAACACCTTAAAGGCGTGGCTGACGCCGAACTCAACATATGACCTGTCGCTGATGCGCGCGCTGTTCCTGTCGCTCGTCCGCTTTTCCGGACTTCTCGGACTTGATGACGAAAAAGCACACTGGCAAAGCATCTTCGATAAACTCGACGAGCTGCCCGTCCATAAGAACGGCGTATATAAGCTCTCCCGCGACGAGCGCTTAAAGGAATCTCACCGCCATTTGGCGCACTTGATGGCCATCCACCCCTTAAGGCTCGTCAAATATGACTCCGAGGAAAATAAACGGATTATCGACGCGTGTATCCGCGATATCGAAAAGCTCGGCACGAAATGGTTCTGCGGTTATTCCTTCGCGTGGCTCGCCGAGCTGTACTGTATACAGAGAAACGGCAAAAAGGCAGCCGAAACGCTTGAGGTTTTCTGGAAATATTTCTGTCTGCCTAACGGCTTCCACTGCAACGGCGATTATCAGAAGAAGGGCTATTCGGCTTTCGATTACCGCCCGTTTACCATGGAGGGCAACTTCTGCGCCGTCGACGCCCTGCAGGAAATGCTTTTATATTCGGACACAGAAACCATCGAAATTTGCCCCGTAATTCCGGACACCTGGAAAAATCTTTCCTTCTCACTTCTCGCCGAGGGTGGTATAAAGGTGACCGCCGAGATGAAGGACGGGGAAATCACAAAGCTGACGCTTAATGCCCCGCGACCCGTTACGCGCAGAGTTTGTGTGCGCGGCAAATGGTTCGACGCTGCGCTTTCGGCGAATACGGAGCTTACCCTTATTTAATGCACTCGAATGCACAAAATAAGTAAAAATTTAATAATTGTGCAACGCGGTGCACAAACCATTGATATTTAGGCGTAATTGTGTTATGCTATGCATAAACAAGGGGGGTTGGTTTTTATGAGCGAACTTATTATGCGCCCGCAATATCTGAATCAGCTTATCCGTTTTCGGGACAAAGACTTGATTAAAGTGATAACAGGCATCCGCAGATGCGGCAAATCGACGCTATTTGACCTTTATGAAGCGTATCTAAAAGAGCAGGGCGTGAAGGAGCGGCAAATCATCCGGCTCAATTTAGAGCTGCCCGAACACCACGATCTGCAAACGTATATGCATCTCTATATGTATATCAAGGAAAAGCTTTGCGAAGACTGCGCGAACTATGTTTTTCTTGACGAGGTGCAGACCGTACCGGAGTTTCAACGGGCGGTGGACGGGCTGTATGCTCACAAAAACTGCGATGTGTATATTACCGGCTCCAATGCCCATATCCTGTCCGGCGAGCTGGCGACGCTGCTCTCGGGGCGATATGTGGAAATCAAAATGCTGCCCCTGTCGTTTAAGGAGTATATCGCCGCCCGCGGCGGAAAAACCGATTTGCTCATCAAATACCGCGACTATTTAGAAAACAGTTCTTTTCCCTATGCGTTGGAGCTTTCTGAAAAGAATGATATTCGGGCGTACCTCGGCGGTATTTTTGATTCGGTACTGTTAAAAGACATTGTCACCAGACGAAAAATCACGGATATCCCGGGGCTTCAAAGCGTAACCCGTTTTGCCTTTGACAATATCGGAAATATAACCTCCGCTACGCGCATAGCCAAAGCCATGATTTCAGGCGGCAGAAAGATTGCCGTTCATACGGTTGAAAACTACCTTGAAGCCTTAGTGGAGAGCTTTATTCTCTATAAAGCCGGACGGTATGACGTCAAAGGCAAGCAGCAGCTTGTCGCCGGAGCGAAGTATTATGTTTCGGACATCGGCTTGCGTTACTATCTTTTGGGCAACAAAAAAGCCGATATGGGACATATTCTTGAAAACGTAGTTTTTCTGGAATTGCTCCGACGCGGTTATGAAGTCCATGTAGGCAAGATAGGCGAAGCGGAGGTAGATTTCATCGCCATAGGGGAGAACGGCGAGGAGTATTATCAGGTGGCGTACACCGTGGAAGGGGAGACCGGCGGCGGAAAAAGCCTTCTTAAGCGGGAGCTTGCGCCCCTTAACGCCATTCGTGACCATAACCCCAAGTATCTTTTGACTATGGATTTTACCCCCAACGCCTCCCACAACGGTATCCGGCAAATCAACGCGCTAGATTGGCTGCTCGGCGAATAAAAAGGCAACTTCACCCTGTACGCAACGCCAAAACCCGCCTCGAAAAAGAGGTTAACTGAAAAAGAAATCTTGCGCCGGGACGAACCGGAGCTTATGTTTCGCGGCACTGTTTTTCGTGTTTGCCATAACGCTTATTACAAACGCCGCGGGAGGGTGATGAGATGAAAAAGTTTATTTGTTTTTGCATGATTTTATTTGTTATACTTCCTGCCGGATGCAAATCTGAGCAAAAAAGCGGCCCGGATGACGCGGTTTCCATTGATGGCGGCGATTTGCTTCCGGCAAACGCCGACTCAATGACGGTTTCCTATAACGATTATACCGGAAACGCAACAGAACCCGAGCTTAAAACGTATCAGGCTGACAAACAAAAATTCCAGCAATTTTGCGATTTTATCAAAATCTCAAAGCTTTTGCAATTAACGGATAAAGATGCTCTCTCTTTTTCAAATATCGTATATGTAAACGCGGCGGATATTTCTGTCAGGTTTGATACCGGCGAGCCATTGTATATTTATGTAGAGGGCGGTATTAGCCGCTTTATTGACAGCGAAGGGACCGGGCTTCCAAAACTGGAGTGTTATTCTGTTTCGCGGGATATGATCCATCAACTTCAAAAAATCCTTATCCCCGATTTTGAAAAGGATTATCAGGCACTTTCAATGGAATCCGGTTATGTGAAATCAGACGATATAAACCCTGATAACGTGAAAGAAATTCCGCTTTTTATTCCACAGGGACGCAAAATATTTACGGTGTCAGATGGGATTATCGCTTTTCATTCTGTTTTTGGGGGGAACGAATCGGATTCCTTTTTGCGTGCGGTCAAATATGACGAGCGCGGTGATTTTCTGTGGGTTCAAAACTATCCTGACATTAAGCTTTCACCATATAGTTTTAAAGAATGCATTCAAACCGGTGACGGCGGATTTGTTTTTGGTGTGAGTGGAAACCTTTGTTTCCGTGCAACCGAATCAGAGGATAAACAAGAAACTGTTATCACTTTAGGCTGGCTGGTAAAATGTGATAAAAGCGGAGATATCATCTGGAAGGAGCAAATCGAATTTAGAGGCGGAGACGAAGCGGAATGGATTTGCGAAACTGAAAGCGGAGATATACTGACCGTGGGGAATTGCCAGACAGACGATGGCGAACACTATAAAAGCGGCGATAGCACACACGGTTATACAGATTTGTTATTGATGAAATACGATAAAACCGGAAAGCGTACAGGATTCAGAAAATATGGAGGCTCAGATTTCGATTCATCACGTAATGCGTATTATTCGCCGGATGTGGGATTAGTGGTTACAGGCAGCACACAATCCTGCGATGGGGATATCACACAGCGAAAAGAAAAGGGGACTATGCTGTATCCGCGGGAGTTTTTAGCTGTATTTGACGATGATTTAAACGAAAAGTGGCAATATATTTTTGAGGAGCAGGAAGAAATATATACGTCTTACGCGGCAATTTATGATAAACAGATATATGTAACCGGCTCGCTGTCTAAAGATACCGGTAAACACAACCGGACCGCTGTTTTTAAATTCAACAATGACGGAACCGCTGTTAAATCTGAAGCGATAGATACGGCGACGGTTATGGGGATTTGCGTCTCTGATGACGGCGTGATAATGATTCCGGTGAACCCGTCCGCATACGCTGGCGATTCGGCTGCGCCCCGGGTTTACAGATTGGACACGAATCTTAATAATATGACCACGGTCAATGATACCTCCGGTAACGGAAATGATTATACGGTGATTCCTACAGATGATAACGGATTTTTCACGATTCATGCGCAAATTGTGGCCTATCTGCCTCAGCCGCCATGGATGAACCGCTCAATGACGGATTCCGCAGTGGTTTTGAGCCGTTATAACGCTTCCGGAAAACTGATTTACCGCAAAACTTACAATAAAAATCACGAGGTAGAGGATACTGACATGGTTATTCCTATGTCGGACGGCAGAGTAATTGTCGGCAGATAAGGTATGGCATGTGAATCATTCACAACAAAGATATTGACTCGGGTTATGTTTGATTGATTTCGTACAGAAACAGGTTTCCCGTTTTCCCGACGCGCCTTACCGCGCCGACTTCGTAAAGGACATTGAGCGCCGTCTGCGCGGTTTTTAAATTTCGCTTGACGGCTTTCGCAAAATCCTTTGTTGTAAAGGGAACGGGGAGGTTTTCGGGTAAAAACGGTTTATAATCAGCAGGGCAGCCGATATTGACCTCGCCGAGCAGCTTATCGGGAATGCGGTCACAGCGCGACGAACCCTTCTTTTTATCCTTGCTCCAACCGTTTAAGTACCGGTATTCGGTCACCTCTAACAGCAATAAGCGAAAGCGCAGGCGCGGATCGGTCAAAAGCGGTTTGATTTTGTATAGCTCGGGAAACACATCGACCGGTTTGCCGATTTTCGGGCTTCTTCGTTTTTCGGTGACCTCGCCGGTTTCCTCGTTAATCCAGCACAGAAACTTTGTCTGTACTATGGGGTAAACGACCGTCACTTCGGCGCACGGCAGGAACGCCTCAAGCTTCTTGCGCAGATGGTTAAAATCCCGCGTCTGAATTTCTATAATACCGTTTTCCCCGACGATGTCGGCGACATACCGGCCTATCTTGACCTCGCGGCTGTAAAGCGAAGGCTCGCAGTACGCCTTTAAAACGGCGTGAAGGGTCTTTTCTCCCAAAGTCCCGATGCCGTTTCTCTCGCGCTCCGCCGAAAGTACGGCGTTCTTAGCGGCTGTAAAGTGTTCCCTGTCCATACCGTACTCCTTTCAGCGTTTTGCCCAGTACCCCGTTGCGCCTAAAAATTGTGCAACGGGGTAATAGTATAACACAAAAGCGCCCCGGTGTCGAGGACATCGGAGCGCTTGTTTTATCAGATACTGTTTTCGGGAATGCAGTCGTACCAGTGAACGTAGGTGTCGCCGTTGACGTTAAGCCGCAGATTGTCCGGTCTTAGCTCTGTCCACAGCTTTTTATAACGCTTTATAGCCCAGTCGTTTTTTTTATAGAGTCTGTAAAGCACCGTGCGCCCGGTTTTATGGATATAAAGATCAGTAATGATGCCGGCAAAATAATAGA
>CAYYFY010000076.1:0-7873 GCA_964471035.1 uncultured Eubacteriales bacterium | reverse complement strand
CGGGCATTCACATTAAGATTCTGCCGAATTTCGTCTGCAAGTCCGACTATACCATACAGGGGCGCATTGAAAAAACCGTCCATATCTTTTTAGCATCGACGACGGACACCCAGACGATTATCCAGAAGGAAGAGATCGAGGACTATATCTGGCTCAAATACGACGATGCGCTGCGCACCGTCAAATTCGAGAACGACCGCGTCATTTTAGAAAACGCCAAAAAATATCTGACGGAAAATCACATTGTACAGTTTTAGAGCAGCTTCTTTAAACGCGCAAGCGTTTCTTCGCCGCATTCCGGCGTATTCTTCATAGAGAACTCAATTTTTAGCGCCTCGTATTTCGGGGCGCATAATTTTTTAAACGGCAAAAGCTCGATTTTTTTAAGGTTTTTAAAGCCTTTGGCAAGCGCGGCGACACGCCGCACACATTCCTCGCTATCTGTCAAACCCGGTACAACGACAAGACGCACCCACAGCGGGATGCCCATACTTTCGGACAACCTCAAGAATTTCAGCACCGTCGAAAGGCTGCCGCCGGTATAGCGCCGATACTGTTCCTCATCGGGAAATTTGATGTCGCAGATCACAAGATCGGTATTCTCTAAAACCGCCTCGGTATGAGCGCTTTCAACCGCGCCGGAGGTGTCGAGCGCCGTATGAATCCCCTCTGCGCGCAGCTCTTTAAAAAGCTTTGCGGCAAACTCGGCTTGTAAGAGCGGCTCGCCGCCCGACAGAGTCACGCCGCCGCCGGAGCCAAAATATGGTTTGCACCGTAAAATCCGCCGCACTATCTCCCCCGTATCGTAAGCCTCGCCCGCGCTCATATCCCAGGTATCCGGATTATGGCAGTAGACGCAGCGCAGCGGACAGCCCTGCGTAAACACGACATAGCGCAGCCCCGGACCGTCCGCGCCGCCGAGGCTCATTAAGGAATGAACACGCCCCTTCATAGATTTTGGTGGAACGTCCGCGCAATGACCTCGTCCTGCTGGGCGCGGGAAAGCTTGTTGAAGGTGACCGCGTAGCCGGAGACGCGTATGGTCAGATTCGGGTAGTTTTCGGGGTGCGCCTGCGCGTCCAGGAGCGTTTCGCGGCTCAAGACATTGACGTTTAAGTGCTGCGCGCCCTGAGTGAAATACCCATCGAGAATCGCGGACAGATTCTGTATGCGCGTTTCTTCGTCGCCGCCGAGCGCGGAAGGGACGACGGAGAAGGTGTTCGAGATACCGTCGCGGCAGACGTCGTAGGAGAGCTTGGCGACGGAATTGAGCGCGGATAACGCGCCGCTGTGCTCGCGCCCGTGCATGGGATTGGCGCCCGGCGCGAACGGCGCGCCCGCTGTTCTGCCGTCGGGCGTCGCGCCGGTCTTTTTGCCGTAGACGACGTTTGAGGTTATTGTCAGTACCGACAGTGTATGCTCCGCGTTACGGTAGAGCGGATATTTTTTAAGCTCCTCGTAAAACGCTTCTGTCTGCTCGGCGGCGATTGTGTCGGCGCGGTCGTCGTCATTGCCGAACGGCGGGTAATCGCCCCCGACCGTAAAACCGATAATCAGTCCGGTTTCGTCCCGCTGTACTTTGACCTTCGCGTACCGGATTGCCGACAAAGAGTCGCAAAGCACCGACAGTCCCGCGACGCCGAACGCCATAAAGCGGCGTACATCCGTATCGTGCAGCGCCATCTGCGTTTTTTCATAGGCGTATTTGTCGTGCATATAATGTATCATATTGACCGCTGTCACATAGGTTTTACACAGCCACGGACGGTACAGGTCGAGCAGCGCTAAGGTTTTTTCATAGTCCAAAACATCGCCCTCATAGGGGACGTTTACGGGGGCGATCTGCTCGCCCGACCGCTCGTCGCGTCCGCCGTTGAGCGCGAGGAGCAGGAGCTTAGGCAGATTGCAGCGCGCGCCGAAAAACTGCATATCCTTGCCCACCCGCATGGCCGACACGCAGCAGGCGATCGCGTAATCGTCGCCGAAGCGTTCTCTCATCAGATCGTCGTTTTCGTACTGAATAGCGTCGGTGTCGCACGAGAGCTTCGACGAGAACCTCTTGAACGGCGCGGGCAGCGCTTTCGACCACAAAACCGTCAGGTTCGGCTCCGCGGAGGGTCCGAGTGTGCAGAGGGTATTCAGCATCCTGTAGGCGCTTTTGGTCACTAGGGTGCGCCCGTCTTGCCCCGTACCGCCTACCGCTTCGGTGATCCACAGGGGATCGCCGGCGAACAGCTCGTTGTATTCGGGGGTACGCAAGTGGCGCGCCATACGCAGCTTGAGCACAAAATCGTCGAACAGCTCCTGCGCGCCGCTCTCAGAAAGTGTCCCCTCCTCTAGGTCGCGCTCGAAATAGATGTCGAGAAACGCCGTGTTGCGCCCTAAGCTCATCGCCGCGCCGTTCTGCTCCTTGATGGAAGCCAGATACGCGAAGTACAGCCACTGGACGGCTTCGCGGGCATTTTCGGCGGGACGCGAGATGTCAAAGCCGTACAGCCCCGCCATATCGCGCATATACCCCAAAAAGCTGATCTGCCTGTACAGCTCCTCGAGCAGCTGAAGCCTGTCGGTATCCATGAAGGCGTCGCTGAGCGCTGCCTTATCCTTTTCCTTTTCGGCGATTAAGCGGCTCACGCCGTACAGCGCTACACGCCGGTAGTCGCCGATGATGCGCCCGCGCCCGTACGCGTCGGGCAACCCCGTGATGACCCCGCTGTGACGCGCCTTTTTGATGTCCTCATTGTAGACGCGGAACACTCCGTCATTGTGCGTGGTGCGGTAGTGGAATTCGTCCTCCACCTCCGCGGAAAGCGTATAGCCGTACGCCTCGCACGCCCTGCGCGTCATTTTGATGCCGCCGAAGGGATTGATGCCCCTTTTGAGCGGCGCGTCAGTCTGCAGCCCGACGATGATTTCATTCTCTTTATCGAGATAGCCCCGTTTATACGCCATCGGCGAGCTTACCGTGCGCGTGTCGATATCCTGTACGCCCCCGCGCGCCCGCTCCTCGGCGAATAAAGCGTTCAGCTTGTCCTGAAGCGCGTTTGTGCGCGCCGTCGCCGCAGCTAAAAAATCCCCGTTCCCCTCGTACGGCGTATAGTTTTTCTGAATAAAATCGCGGGTGTCAATTCCCTCCTGCCATAAGCCAGGATTGAAGCCGCGCCATGCCCGTGTTTCCATAAATCCCTCACTAAAAACAAAAAACAGCAGACTGAACACATCAGTTTGCTGCCCAGACGGTCGGCGATTGACGACAGCGGCTCACGATGGTAGCCCATCTTGATTCCGTCAGAGACCGCGGTCCACATGAATGATATATGATAAAATATTAGCACGCTCGCACTGGTCTGTCAACAGTTATTGAAACTTTTCTGATAATATGTTAAAATACTCGCGTTTCCAGTTCTCGGAGGGTATGTATGGGACTTTTTGAATTGCTGCTGATCGCCGTCGGTCTATCGATGGACGCCTTTGCCGTCGCCGTGTGCAAGGGACTGTGTATGAAAAAGCTTAAAGTCGGGCAGGCTGTCGTCATCGGTCTGTTCTTCGGCGGCTTTCAGGCGCTCATGCCGCTTTCAGGCTGGATGGTCGGCAAGCAGTTTGAACAGTATATCAAAAATTTTGACCACTGGATCGCCTTCGTCCTGCTGGCGTTTATCGGCGGTAAAATGCTCTTTGAAGCGCTGAAACCCGCCAAAGAAGCGGAACGCTGCGACATCGGCGAAAAGCTGAACATCAAGGAGTTGTTCGTACTGGCTGTGGCGACAAGCATTGACGCGCTGGCGGCGGGCGTCGCCTTCGCCGTCATGGACGGGTTCTCCATCTGGCGATCGATCGCGCTCATCGGCGTTACGACCTTTATGCTGTCGGTAGCCGGAGTCGTATTCGGCAGCAAATTCGGCGCGCGGTTCGAGAAGAAAGCGGAAATACTCGGCGGCGGCATTTTAATCCTCATCGGACTGAAGATACTGCTCGAACATCTGGGGGTGTTTTGATGGACAACGATACGACGAATTATCAGCGGATAACGGACAGGCTCTTGAGCGAAATCCCTTTGGGGGAGCGTCCGCGCCTGTTGCTGCACGACTGCTGCGCGCCGTGCGGCAGCTATGTGCTCACTTATCTGACTGCGTATTTTGACATTGATATTTTATTTTACAATCCGAACATCTATCCGAAAGCGGAGTATGATAAGCGGCTCAATGAGCTCAAAAAGCTATGCGCCGCCGCGCCGTTTTCAGAACGGGTGCGTATCATAGAGGGCGTCTATGACCCAAAACACTTCGCCGACTGCGCCGTTGGACTTGAAAACGAGCCCGAGGGCAAAAAGCGCTGCGAAGCCTGCTTTCGCCTGCGTCTGAAAGAAGCCGCCGTTGAGGCGAAAAACCGCGGCACCGACTGGTTTGCGACGACCTTGAGCGTCAGCCCCCATAAAAACGCCGCTCTGCTCAATCAAATCGGCGGGGAGCTTGAAAAAGAATACGGTGTTCGATATTTGTACGCGGATTTTAAAAAACGCGGCGGATACCAGCAATCCGTCGCGCTCTCAAAGCAATTTGATTTATATCGTCAGGACTATTGCGGCTGCGTATACTCGATGAAAACCGCTCATCCCGCCGCCGATGACGACGGCACGTCCTTGCCGAGGTCTAACGTATAGATAAAAACGATCGCGTCGCCCTCGGACAGCGTATATGACGAAACCGCCGTGTTCGCCATGACGCCGTTTACCGTATACACCCATCCGGAGGTTTCGCCGCCGTCAAACTCGTACAGCTGACCGATGCCCTTCACATAATAGCCCGCCGTCTTGCCGCCCTCGCAGTCAAGCCGTATTTTGTTGGCTTTCGCCGCGCGCTCGAGCGCCGTATACACGGTGTCGCCGTCGTTTTTAGCGACGGCTGTTTTTTTGAGTATTGTCCCGTCGGTGGGGACGGCGCTGTCGATAACGCCGACGGCGTTATCACAGCGTATCTCGACGGTGACAAACGCGCCGGATACATCGCCGCCGTCCGCGTAATACTCCGCGGGCGTCTTGATATTCACAAACGCCGCCGCTAAAAGGAGCGCCGCCGCGACCGCTATGACGCAGAGCGCGTTCTTTTTATTGAGTTTTCTTTTAAACCCCAGCCACAACAGCGTTCCCGACGCCGCCAGAATAATCGCGCAAAGCAGAACGGTTTTATACAGCGGCTGACCGCTCCGATCTTTTTCCGTGCCCGATACGCTTTGCGTTACGCTCTCGGACGGGGACGCGGCGGTTGATATCGCCGTGCCGCCGACCACCGTATCCGAAACAATGTTGCTTGCGGCATCTGTACTGACAGCCGTACCGGAAGCGGCTGCCGTCTGACCGGCTGTATGTATCACGCTCTCTATCGGCGCCGCCGTATTCGCAGGGGGAAGGGTGTTGTTCATCACTGTCGTTTTCGGCGGCGTTTTTTTGGTCGTTGACGGCGCGGGGGTGACTTGCGCTTTATCGATGCCCGCAAAGTCAAACAGCGCCGCTTTGCCGTTTAAGAGCCGCCAATACGCCGTCAGCGCGTAGAACGCCTGTACCGAGGCGGTATCGCTTGCATTCGTATCGCCCGTATGCGAAAAGCCGCCGTTATCCTTTTTATACAGCAGCAGTCCGTCTATGACGGAATTGCCGTTTTTGATGAACCGCCCGTCTTTTTCGGGATAAATGCCGAGCGAACAGAGCGCCGTGAGCACCTGCGCGGTGCTTTCGGCGTTTTTCGTGCCCCAGCTGGCAAAATCACCGCCGTCCCGCTGCGCTTTTGATAAAAGCTCTAAAGCTCTGCCGACAGCCGCTTTGACCTTCGCCTGCTTTTGATACGGCGCGAGAGCAGAAAGCGTCATAGCGGTCACGTCGATGTCCGGAGCCGTTCCCTTTAAAGCCCAGCCGCCGCCCTCAATTTCAAGTGACAGTATCTGTGCGACAATATCTTTAGCGTCTAAGGACGCGTAGTCGCCGCTGTCAAGCAGAAGAAGACCGAACACATAGCTCATGACGCCGAGCTTGCCGACCGTTTCTTTCAGCGTTTCCTCGATATACGCCTTGTTTTCGCCCTTAAGCGAAAGGACCAGCGCGATACGCTGCCGTTCGGTCGCGGACAGAGCGGCGGCGCCCTTTACAAAACTCTTAAGCGCGTCGGTGTAGCCGTCTAAAGAAACGGACGCGTCATACCGGCACACGGCGATCGCGTACCAGTCTGAGTTGCCCGTTCCTGCCTCTTTCGCCAGATATGTATTTAAAAGCGCGCCGGGTGACGGCGCGCTAAAGGCATCCTGCTTCCACTGGAGGATGCCGTCAATAAGCTTTTCACAGTCGCCGACAGACCGATAGGCAAAGGCTGTCGGCATAAACAGGATGCCCGTTAAAAGAGCGAGCAGTATGGCAAATACGCGTTTCACTGTTTATTCCGCTTTCTTTTTCTTCTTGCTTTTGGCTCCCGCGTATAAGAGGGCGAGAACGATGACCGCCAGCGTCGCGAGACCGATGATGATTAAAAGCTGGTCGCTGTATTCTTCGATAAACGAACCCTTTCCGACCTCTAGCTTGTCGGATGTTTTGATGACGGTATCCGGCTCAAGCCTTAAGAGCGTGGGCAGTCCTTGTTTGTCCGTGCGCGACAACGCCACGGTATGCTTACCCTCTTTAAGCTGTTCTTCGGTCAGCTTAACCAATCCGTCTTTATCGGTGACAAGCCGCACCGTCTCGCCATCGCCGTAACCCCATGTAAATTCCGCGCCGGCAATCGGCGTCTCTTTAACCTTTTCCTTGCCATCCTCAAGGACCGTCACGTCCTTTTGATATACGCGGATAACGCCCTCTTTGATTTTTGAAGTGTCGAGCGTCGGATACTGCATCCCCGTTTTCGCGGGGTCTCCGTAGTAAATGGTCAGAAAATCCTCTGATTTTAGAACGATTTGCTCAAGGCTCTGTTCGACGATTTTACCGTTGACACGGATATTCCAGCCGTCAGTACCGCCGAACTTGCCGTTTTTATCGCCGTTTATGTCCGTAATCGCGCCGTCAGCTTCCTCGATTTTAATAGAGTCATATTTGCCTTCAATGTATGTGAGCGTATCTTTGACGTTTAAGCCGTTTTCCCCTTTAAAAATGCTCTCCCTCTTATCGAAAAAACTTTTTTCGATACCCTCGATACGGATATTGACCGCTACCCGATCTCCCGTCTCATGAATCAGTGAGAATACGATGCAGATAAGCGCCAGAACGCCGATTGCCGAATACAGTATGTTTTTCCAGTATTTTTTCACGCCGTCAGTCCCCTTCCATAAGGGTATTCTAACACAGGCAAAGTCTTAAGTCAACAATAAAACTGTTGACTTAAGACTTTGCAAATGATAAACTGAAATAGGAAGTGATAAAATGGCAACTGCCCAAAAGGTTGATCATACCCGACGGTATGTCGGCACAAGAGAGACGCTCGGCTATGTCCTGTACGACTCTTCAAAAACAATCACCATCGATATGTACGCCCAGCGCTTCATGCTGGACGTCGTTAAAATTTCACTCGTCAAACAGAGCCAGATCGGTCTCATCAACGGGCTCTGGGACATAATAAACGACGGATTCATCGGCGTGCTCGTCGATAAGACAAGAACGCGGTACGGTAAATTCCGTCCGTTTCTTTTAGCCTTTGCTTTCCCCTGCACGCTCGGCTCGATTTTTTACTGGCTGACGCCGATGTTCTTCAGCCAAAATCCCGAGGACCCCTCAAAATTCATCTACTGGCTGATCTTAAGCATGATAAATGAGGCGACCGGCACCTTCCGCTCCATGTCGGAAAGCGGTATGCTCGCCACCATCACCCCAAACCCTAACGAACGGGTGCGGCTCATATCC